>JAPWUZ010000059.1 GCA_028275265.1 Armatimonadota bacterium
GCTCGGCAAGCGACTTCCAGCCCGCTTCATCCAAGGTCTCCCAGTGTAACGGCTCACCCCGGCACCACTGACCGGTTACCTCGCAGAGCACGGCGCAGAAGGGGTCTCGCAAGCAGCTGGCACACGCTTTCTTGCCCATGCGCTTCCTCCTAAATCTCACCCGGCTTCACCACGCCGATTTCCTTGCCGTCAGGGCGTACGTTTAAGCCACCAAAGCGCAGAATGGCAACGCCGGACGCATCCCGCAGGGGGGTGCGCACCGTGATGGTGCGATTCACAAAGTCTATCCGTTCCAGAATACCTATCGCCAGGCAATCGCCCTCCGCATTCAGTAGCCCCAGTAACAGTTTGACGAAGCGATGGACTCCCGCCGTCGTAACATGCGCCACCCGGAAAGTTTCTTCCACAATCACCAGCGCACGCTCATCCACCACCTTGTCGGTGATGACGAAAAGGTGCTCTGTCGTGCGCTCTGCCCAGAACACCCGCGAGCGCAGGGTCTCTTGCAGAAAGTGGATTTCGTTCCACTCGAGAGAAGTGCCCGTATTGAACCACGTACCTTCGCAAGCGATATCGGACAGGGCGAAAGTATGCAGGCGTGCGTCCTGAAAGTATCGGAAGAAACGCATCACCCGCCGCTGCTGACGCATTTCGGGCGACTTGACCATCACGGTCTCGGGCACAGGCAGGCGAATGAGCCTCAGGTTGCGCCGCTCCATCGGGCGCAGGATGTGCTCCAGCTCATCCTTGCGCTGGATGGCAACCACAAACTGGGGACGTACCGCTTCCACTTTCGCACACTTCAAACGGCGCGCTGCCGCCCCGGTGACGAAACCGGTGGTATCCACAATCACCGACTCTGCACCTGCTTCCTGAGCCTTTGCCACCATCGCACGCACGCCGTTCACCGTCTCCAGCATCCGCCCCCGTGGGGTGTTGGAACCGACAAAGTAGATGCCGCGGGGCACCACGGCGTGTAATGTCGGCACGGGCACTTCCACCAGACCCATGCCGATGGTGGTGGGTGGCCCGATTTCCGACTGCCCGACATCGGCATCCACTATCGCCGTACGGATGCCGTGGGCGAGCTGACGGTTCGCCAGCAGCGCGGCAAAAGTGGTTTTGCCGACATCGCGTGCGCCCAGCACCATCACACGCGCTTTCTGTGCTGCCAGCGTCTGCAGTGCCTGCTCCCATTCGGGGTTTTGCTTTTGTGTTTCGTTCATCATTTTGCGCCTGGTGATACCGGGGCGTGCTGTGCAACGCTCACCAGTCTACTATATATTAACCGCTTAATCTATCTGGATGCAATACACCCCGTTGGATACAGCCGGTTGTTTCCGGTATAATCTCAGCAGCATTGACCGGCGAGGCAGAGCGGAATGAAGACATCCACAAAGCTCGCTCTTTCCGGTGCGGTGGTGTTGCTCGCGGCGCTGCTGGTGATGTGGCGTCTCGCGGCAACCCCTGCAACGCCAGAAGAGCAGATAGTGCGAAACCGACTGGAGGAAATCCGTCTGGCGATCGAAGGGCGCGATGTGAACGCCATCATGGACGCTATCTCCAGCGATTTCGATGCCTTTGGCTATTCACCTGAGCGATTGCGCATCGAGATAGCGTCGGCGTTTCGCCGCGGCGTCCGACCACATGTTCGCTACACCAAGCCGGTCATCAACATTATCGGCAAAGAGGCGACGGTGAGTATGCGCGTGGAAGTCTGGTGGGAAGACCAGGGGCTAATCAGCCGCCACGAGCCTGCCGATATCCAGCTCAAGCTGCGCAAGGAGCCGGCTCGCAAGTGGCTGGTATTCCCCTCCGAAAAGTGGCGCGTGGTAGATGTAGAGGGAATAGGCATCGATGGGCTGGAATAACAGAATGGAATATACGCGCGTGGATTATCAGGTGCATACCTTTCTGTCGCACGATGGGCGTGCGACCATGCTGGAACACTGCGCCCGTGCGATGGCTCTGGGTCTGGATGAAATCGGCTTCAGCGAACACAAGGATTTTGACCCCAACGACCCCGTGGTGGAATACTTTGACTATGACCTGTTCATGGACGACATTACCTATGTGCGCGACCTGTTCCGGGGGCGGCTGCGAATCCGTGCAGGCGTGGAGATAGACTACCAGCAGTGGTTCGAACCGGATGTGCGTGTGTGGCTCAGCCAGTATCCTTTCGACTATGTGCTGGGTTGTGTCCATTATGTGGACGCCCTGATGCTGATGACCGATGACTACGTGCAACGCTTCCCCACTGCACAGGAGGCGTACAAACGCTACTACGAGGAGGTGCTGCACTCGGTGGAAAGCGGGTTGATCGACATCGTGGGGCATTTGGAGTACGCCAAACGGCGCGGCGTGCCCCGGTTTGGCGCATTTGACCCTCAGCCTTATCGCGACCGGTTGTTCACCCTGTTCGATCTGATGGTGGAGAAGGGCACGGTGCTGGAGATTAACACCGCCGGTCTTCGGCAAGATGCCCGCGATTTCTATCCCTGCCGACAGACCCTGCAATGGTACTATGAACGGGGTGGCAGGCTTATCACCTTCGGCTCGGACGCTCACCACCCCGATGAGTTAGCGCATTACTTGCTGGATGCGGTGCGCATGGCGTGGGACATCGGCTTTCGCGAGGTCGCGGTGTTCGAGAGGAGACAAATGCATCTCTTGCCGCTCTGTAAGGGAAAGAAGTAGGAGCGCCCTGACGCACGGCGTGGAGGTTACCACCCGTAGCGCTCCGGTCCCCATTCCTTCTCTATCAGCTCCTGTTTGAGTAAAATCAGCTTCCGGCTGGGGACGTCCTCGTACACGACGACGCCCGGCCCGATGCACGTGTACGCCCCGATTTTAACGCCCGGCTGAGTAATCACGTTTACCCCCGTGCGGCTGAAATCACCGAAGTAAGTGGAGTCCGCGCCGTGGACGGGAAACTCGCGCCTGCCCTTGATGCGGTGGATGGTTTCGGCGTCATCGAAGCGCAGAGTGCCGCACACGGTCGCTGCACCGATGTCCACCGATTGTCCCACCACACCCGCAATCTCGCAATAGTGATACAGGTAAGCCCCATCGAACATCACGCCGTCCAGCTCCGCGCCATGCCCCACAATGCACCGATTGCCAACCACGCTGTACGCCCCGATGAGGCAGTAGTCGCTGACGCGCGTTTGGTGGCCAATGGCGACCGCCTTTCCGACAATCGCCCCGTTCACCACGCGCGTGTGCTTACCGATAAACACATTGCCTTCCAGCACCACCCGATTGCCGATCTCACTGCCTTCACCAAGCACAACAAACCCCTTTATCTCCGCCCCGTCGCGGATGCGGGCAGTGGGATGGATGACGCTTTCCCGCAGATTCCGACTCATCTCGTCCAGCACGCGCCGGTTCGCCTCCAGAATATGCCAGGGCTTGTCCATGTCCACGAGGTAGCCGTCCACCTCCACCGCCAGCACCTCCTCGCCGTCGTCTATCAGCGTTTGCAGGCTCTGCGCCAGCTCCGCTTCCAGCGGCGGCATCCCGCCGACGGGCACCTGTGTCATGATGCCCGGATTGTTCTGGATGGCGGGAAGGGCGGATGGCGTGAAGGCATAGATGCCACATAGCCGGTGTTCGCAATCGCGGCTGTGTCCCTCCACATATTCGATGTGCTCCTGCTGCACGTGTGCGCCCAGCCAGTCAATCGTCCGCTCGGGTGGGGTGACCGGCTGCACCAGCGCGACCGCCGCTGCGTCGCTATACGCAGCGGTTTGCAGGAATCGGTTCACCGTCGCCTGTGTGGTGACCACATCGCCGTAGAACACCGCAAAACGCTGAGAGGTGTCTAGCAAGGGCAGAGCCGCGTGAACGCACGCCGCCGTGCCCGGAACCCCCTGCACACTGACAAAGGCGATTTCCAGCCCATCCAGCCCGTGCAGCGCGGCCCTGATGGAGCCCGGATGCGCGCCCAGCACCACCACCGCCCGCTGGATACCCGCTTCGCGAATCTGCCGCATCAGCCGGCGCACCGCCGGCTCGTTGACCACGGGTGTGGCGCACTTGTTGCGCACCTCGTTGTAGGGCCAGAAGCGGCTACCCGCTCCGGCACATAAGACGATTGCCTGATTCATGAACATCCCCCTGCACAGGATTGGCAGTTACGGAAGGAACGCCGTCTTGTCCGAGATAGTTGTTTCGGCTCAGGCAGTGGCTATCTCCTCTCTCAGATGCTGCACCTCGCGTGCTACACCCTCCAGCTGAGCGAGCCGCTGCGCTTCCTCTATCCGTCCCAGCAGCTCCAGTGCCATCGCCTGGTGCGCTTTGTCTCCGTCGGAATATGCCGCGCAGCCGACCGCTTCCTGCCAGTAATCCCGTGCCAGTTCGTCCTGTCCCAGACGTTGCGCTGCCAGACCCGCCCAGAAGAGGGGAACCGCATCCGCTGGATGCACCGGCTTGCCGACCGCCAGATGATGGGGATACTCCAGCGCGTGCCGGAACTGCTGCAGCGCGCCCTGCCAGTCGCCGTGCTGTGCCAGCTGCTTGCCTTTACCGACGTGTGCTTCTACCCACACCGGGCGCGTGGAAGTCTCTCCCTCCGCCACATGGAAGATGCGCGAGTGCAACACGCGGATAGCGTCGTCGTAGCGCTGCGCCTGCACCAGCAGGTGCGCGTGCAATTGCGCCATGCGGTTTTCGTGCAGAACCGGCTGGCTTGCCTGCTCCAGCCACTGCAGGCGCGTGAGCGCATCGATACCTGCTCGCCGCGCGACGGCGTCTCGCTCCAGCCACAGGTAGTGGTCGTCTGGGGATAGCGAAAGTGCGCGCTCATGGTAGCGTAACGCCAGGTTGTGCCACCCCTTCGCCTCTGAGAGAGCCAGACCGATGTTGCGATACAGGGTGGGAACGACTACCAGTTGCGGCGGCACTACCTGCAGACCACGCTCGGCAAGCGTCTGCACGTCTTCTGAGTTTGTGGAGCTGGAGGCATCCAGTGCCGTGAGCCATTCCCGAAGGGCGTCTTCCCAGCGCCGATGTGCCGCCAGCCAGTTGCCCAGCGCGTAACGGGCAAGCGCGTCATTCGGCTTGACCGACAGCACCTTCTGGAGCGCATGATAATCTTCCACCCGCCACGGGAAAAGATACTTTTGCTCACTGCGAGCGGCGAGCAGGGCATGTTCCGCCACCTGCGCGGACAGCCCCTTCTGGCTGTAAGCCAGCGCGAGCAGGTAATGGGTCATGGCGTGTTCCGGCAAGCCGAGCCGTGAGTGTGCCTCCAGAATGCGGATGGCGTCGGTCGCGCAGCCTGCGTTCAGGTAGTTACAGGCGACCTCCTCAAAGCCCCATGCTTGCATCGCTAGTGGCTTCAGGAGGTTAACCGCGTCTGCCTCTGGCGCCTCGGGCGTGCTGAGGTAGGCTTCCGTGCGTAGCAGCGGCTCCAGCGGCGCAAGCAGGTGTACCTGCAGGCGTACCTGTGCCGCTTCCTCTATCTCTCCGCGCAAGCGAAGCACTGCCGCCCGCATCATCCACGCTTTCACATCGGCGGCGTTGTACAACAGGCACTCGGCAAGCAGGTCGTCTGCCTGTGCAACATCCTGCCGCCGCAGCGCGCACATCGCCAGCAGATAGAACGCCAGCTCCCGATATTCCGCGCTCCGTCGCAAAGGGTGGAGCCATTCTTCCGCCTCGGCATCCCTGCCCTGCGCGAACAGGCACAGCGCGCGCAGGTACATCGCCTCGTGGTTTTGCGGGTCGCGCCTCAGCGCGCGTGCCGTATACTGCAGGCACTCGTCCCAGCGTCCGTCTTCCAGACATATCCGTGCCAGCGCGTTCAGCGCAGGCAGATAATCAGGCAGCTGCTCCAGTGCCTGTTGGTATTTCGCTTCCGCTTCGTCCAGAAGCGCGCCGCGCTCCAGCGCGTCTGCCTGCAGGAAGTACGTCTGCGCGTCCTCGCCAGCGGGGGCTGGGGGGATGGTGATTTGCTCTCGCTCGGCGACCGGGTTGGCAATCGCTTCCAGTAAGGTGTGCCGTGCCCCGGTGGCAATGATAACCGTGAACGGCAGCTGAGCGGGCTGCGGAAGCGTGAACTGCCAGCTGCCCGTGCGCTCCGGATAGAGGTCTACCCGTTGCTCATGCACCACATCGTCGCCGTACTGCAGTATCAGGCGGTGGTCGGGGCGCGGCGAGGTGCTGTGGAAGCGCACCTGTAGTTGTTGTCCCTGCAGTTGCACACTCAGCGCACCCTCCCGGCTGGCTGCCGAAACCACCCCATGCAGTCCGCGAATGGGATACCACGCTTCCTGCCAGCACTCCAGCGAGTGCGGGGGTATCCAGTGCCAGATGCTCTGGTCTTCAAAGCGTCCCGTCTGGATCTCCACATAGGGCACACCGCGGTCGTCCAGCCGCTCTGCCCACACAGCACCGTCGTCCGCCGTGCCCCAGGTGAAAAGCTTCCTGCCTCGGGCGTCGCGTGGGTCTGCAACATGCAGCAGTCCAGTGTCTTCGCGCAGGTCGTAGCCGCCGAAGAACCCGCCCCGAAAGTCGTGCGCGAACACACTGGAGGCTCTGTCATAGCTGCGATACAGGCTCAGGTCGATGCCCTCGTCGGTGACAGGAAACGGCAGGGTAGCACGCGCCTCGCTCAGGTCGCCTTCCCAGTTGCGCACCGAGGAGGCAGGCAGTATCCACTTCCACTCCTCATGTGCCGACACGGCGCAGTTTGTCCAGAAGTAGAAGCGTTTCTTCAGCTCGGTGCGGTTGAACAGGCGGATATCAGTCTCCACGAAAGCGCGGTCAGGATAAAGGCTGATGCCCACCATCCACATCATGCGGCTGCGTCGGCAGATTTCGCCAATCCAGATGGTGGCTTTCTCGCCGTCCTCTTTGGGATAGGCAAGCGTGTACCACACGGGCTGGTGCGTGGTGTAGCGATGACCGATGGGGAAGTTGAACTCGATGCCTCCGGCAATCCACGCGCCGGTCAGCCCAATGAGTGCCGGTTTAATGGACGGCGGCTGGTGAAGGCACTCGCGTCCCGCGATTTTATCGTACAGAGACCACACCCGCCCGCCGAGTTCGGGAAGCACCATCACGCGCAGGTAGGGGTTTTCCAGCATCAGCGCGCGATACTCGCGCGGCTGCGCCTCATCGCTCAGAGCATCCAGCAGGGGATAAGGATATACTGCCCAGTAGCCCCTGCGTTGCAGCGGCGGATGCGGGTTCGCTTCACCCACCGGATAGGTAGGGATGGTAACTGTCTCCTCCCAGAGATGAACAGACATCGGTTGCTCTCCGTTGCGAAAATTTGAAAACTGCTCGGACGGGCAGACTACTTGATGAGCATCGGCGGTTCCACCTCATGGGGGCGCCCGGCGTTGCGGCGGATACGTTCGACCTCTTCGTCGGGGATGGCGCGTTCGAAGCGGCGGAAACCTGCCACCTCGAAGCCGTGTTTGTGCGCCAGGCGGGTGATTTCCTCCACCTGTTCCACGCGGATGTCCGCGCCCAGCGTAAAGCACTCGAAACGGCGTTCCAGTGCCAGAATGATGGTTTCGGCGATACACGCCTCCGCGTGTTTGGGGGGGAAGCCGAAGTTAAAGCCGAAATCCACGTTCTCGCCAGGCACCCGAATCACCCCGCCGTCGATCACCAGCACATCGTTGCGCTTTTCGTAAACGGCAGCGGACACGTTACGGGGGCGCGCCACATCGCACACCACTGCGCCCGGACGCAGGTCTTCGGGTTCTATCAGCACATCGGTGGCGGAGCTGACGGCAATCACCATGTCGGCGTCGCGCACCGCGCTGCGCGAGTCGGTGGATACGTGAACCTCGGCGGGTGTGGAACGGGCTATCTCCTCCTGCAACGCTTCGAGCCGCTCGCGGTTGCGCGCCACCAGCGTGATTCGTGCCACATGTTTTGCCAGAATGCGCGCGCACACACTGCCAATCGCCCCTGTCGCACCGATGACGGTCGCCTTTGCCTCCTCCGCGCGGATGCCCATGCGCGCCGCCGCCAGCAGGGTGCCCTGCAATGCACTAGCTGCAGTATACGAGTTGCCGGTGGTTACGGGAGTACTCAACGCGCGAGCCACACTCACACCGCGGTCGCCCACTACTTTCAGGAACGCGCCCAGCCCGATAATCTGCGCACCCAGCTCTTCCGCCATGCGCCCCGCCCGCACGATTTTGGGCAATACCTTCTCAAAGGGGGTCTCCAGCAGCACGCGCGGCGTCATGGGAACGGCGATGAACCAGCCCTCTGCCTGTGCGCCGGTGCGCGACTCGATGCCCGTGATATGGGACAGCACACGCGGGGGCACGTATTTGAATGTTTCTTCCACCCACCGGAAGGGGACCGCCTTCAGGATGGGATATTTTCGGGTAAAGTCTTCCTGACGCAACGGATGCAAAATAAACGCAAACCGCTCCACCGTGCTATACCGCCTGTTCTCTCGGTCTCGCCTACATTGTACCGTCTTCGGCATAAATGCGCAAGCCGAATACAGGCAGTGTTCGGCTCAGGTTCTCCAGCGGCGAAAGGACACCGGCAACAGTTTGGCGAAGTATTTAGCGTATATATCAGAGGATGAATCACTGAATCACGACTAGGAGGTGCGCCGATGATTACCGAAAGCCAGCTGCGTCAGGCACAGGAGCGCGCGATGGAGTACCTGCGCAAAGCAAACATCGTGCTGACGCCGGAGGAACAGAAAAACATCGAGGTGGCAGACTTCGGTCTGGGCGACCTGGAGAATACCGGACTGGAGCTGGTGGTATATGTGAACACCGACCGCTACTGTGCCAAAGAACTGGTGCTATTTCCCCGCCAGACCTGCCCGGAGCACCGTCATCCGCCCGTCAACGGCGACCCGGGCAAGATGGAGACCTTCCGCTGCCGCTGGGGCGAGGTGTACCTGTATGTGGAAGGCGAGCCGACGCCCAACCCCAAAGCAAAGCCGCCTGCCGGACGGGAACAGCATTACACCGTATGGCATGAGATTGTGCTGCGCCCAGGCGAGCAGTACACCATTCCGTCCAACACCAAACACTGGTTCCAGGCGGGCGATGAAGGCGCGGTGGTGAGCGAGTTTTCTTCCACCAGCCGCGATGAAGCCGACATCTTCACCGACCCTGATATCGAACGCATCACGAAGGTCGTACCGGGATAGGGCATGGAACAAGCACTGCACGACCGTTATCGCCTTTTTTGGCTGGCGGTAGGGGTCTACTTGCTTTACCGCGTGGGAGCGCCGCTGGTTACCTTTCTGGGTGATGGTTTTTTGCAGGTGGCGCTCTCCACGCTGGTCTTCATGGCGCTGGCGACATGGGTCGTGTTACGTGCTGCTGCGCTACTGCTGCGTCCGATCGTCGCTCTGGCATGGATGGCAGTGTTACTGGTACTGTTCGGTGCGGCGCGCCTGTCGCCGGCTTTCGTGCCCGCGCTGCGTCAGAGCCCTGTGGTTCTGGAGGTTGTGCTGGGCATCAGCGATACGCTGATGGTGCTGGCAGCAAGCATGTTGGGTTTGGCGGTGTCACATATCATCCGTGAGCCAAACATCCTTGCTCCTGCGGCGCTTTTCGCGGCGCTGGCAGACTTCGCGGTGGTAAGCCTGTGGATTCCGCGAGTCATGGAGGTGGCGCCGCAGGCGTTGAGTACGGTGGCGGTACACGTGCCGCAGGTGGGGGCAAAGCCTACGCCCACCGGTCTACGTCCCATCGGTATCATCGGCCCCGCCGACTTCGTGTTCCTGGCGTTCTACTTCGCCTGTGTGTGGCGGTTTGGCATGGCGGCGCGTGCCACCTATATCTGGATGGTCATTGCGCTCGCAGGATATATGTTCTTCCAGAACGTGGTGGGTTCGCTCACACCGCGTTTTATGGATGCTGTGGACATGCTACCCGGTCTGGTGCCGATGGCGGTGGTGTTGCTCATTGTGAACCGGAAGTATTTCCGTTTCTCGCGCGAGGAGAAACGCGCGATGGCGGTGGTGGCGCTGCTGGTGGTGGGCATCATCGCCTTCGCTTTCTGGGCATTACGAGGATGAGGGGGAATGTAACGTGATTATCACCACCACTCCCACGATAGAAGGCAAGAGCATTCGCCAGTATCTGGGGCTGGTTGTCGGTGAAGCCATTGTGGGCGCAAACGTGTTCAAGGACCTGTTCGCCAGTATCCGCGACATCGTCGGAGGACGGGCGGCAGCCTACGAAGAAGAGCTGCAGCGTGCAAGAGACATTGCCGTGCAGGAGATGATAGCGCGTGCGCAGGCGCTGGGCGCGAATGCCATTGTAGGTATCGACCTGGACTACGAGGTGCTGGGACAGGGCGGATCGATGCTGATGGTGACGGTAAGCGGCACGGCTGTCGTCGTGGAGTAGCCACTTTTTTGCAAGGTGCCGCGTTTTTTGGTATACTGGGCGCGGGGGGTGATGTGTTGGCACGACAGGAAATAAATGGGCGCAAACGCCGCAGTCTTTTCTGGCGGGTCATACTCGTGCTGTTGATGCTGGGCGCGCTGTCCGTCGGCACACTCAGCGGTTACTTTTACGCATCCAGCAAGGCGGTTCGCAAAACCGTTAGCGCACTGTGGCAGTACCGAGGGCTGGACGTCGCGGAAGCCTTTCCGGGGCAATCTTCGGTGACAGTGCTGTTGCTGGGTTCCGACGAGAACCGCGACAACAAGAAGCGCATCTACACCAAGCACACCCGCAGCGATACCATCATGCTGGCGCATTTCGACTTTGTGAACAAGCGCATCAGCGTACTGTCCATTCCCCGCGATACGCGCGTGCGTATTCCTGAGCATGGCACCCATAAGATTAACTCGGCGATGGCACTGGGCGGACCGGAATTGACCGCCGAGACCATCCGCGAGTGGCTCGATGTGCCGGTAGACCACCATGTGGTTATCTACTACAGGGTCTTTCGTCGTGCGGTAGACCTTCTGGGTGGCGTTAATATCTACGTGGATAAACCTCTGCATTACGACGATAACTGGGGCGACCTGCACGTACATCTGGAACCGGGCTGGCACCTCCTCAACGGCGAACAGGCGCTGGGCTACGTGCGCTACCGCAGGGACAGCGACCTGATGCGCATTGAACGGCAGCAGAAATTCCTCGCGGCGTTGAAAGAGCATTTCCGGCATCCCAGCACCTACCTGAAGCTGCCGCAGCTGCTGGATGCAGTGGATGAGAACCTCAGCAGCTCCCTCAGTTACGGGCAGATGCTCGCGCTGGCGTGGTTTGCCAAATCGGTGCCTTCTTCTAATATCCAGATGGTGACATTGCCATGTCGCCCCGGACGGGTGTATGTGTACGCCGACGAGGAGAAGGCTCGCGAGCTGGTGGACAAACTCTTCCGGGATACATCCGCTCGCCGCGTAAGCACGCCCTTGCCGATTGGCACGATTCAGTAAGCCCGTAC
>JAPWUZ010000061.1 GCA_028275265.1 Armatimonadota bacterium
GAGGCTTTGTTTTGGGTCGCCCGCAACTTCCGGTTGCCGGGGAAAATCCATTTATCGGGCACCTTCTGAGAACTCTTGACAACTCTCGCACGCCTGTTATAAAATGAATACGGCGGTTACTCGTATAACCTTGTCTACACCAAGTAAAAGGAGGTTCGTGAACATGAAACGTGCGTTCACCTTGATTGAGTTGCTCGTTGTTATCGCGATTATCGCGATACTGGCGGCCATTCTGTTTCCCGTCTTTGCACGGGCACGGGAGAAAGCCAGACAAACCAGCTGCCTGAGCAACATGAAGCAGATGGGAACTGCTTCTATGATGTATGTTCAGGACTACGATGAGCGGTTCCCCCTGAGCTACTACCAGTCGGTAAACGCGGCGGGGCAACCCTGCTACTTTACATTCCTGGCTGCCGTAGAGCCTTACGTCAAAAACCGGCAGATTTACCAGTGCCCCTCTGAGCCTAAAGCGATGGACATCGACGCCGGTTTCAGGGGGCTCGGAGTGCCCGGTGGAGAATGCGGCGCCTTTACATGGGCAAGCTACAACTTCAACTATGCGCTGACCAACATCGGCGCGGCAATAGCTGCCATTGAGTTCCCAGCAGAAACCGCTTTGGCGTCGGACGGCAATCTCGCGCTGCCCGGCAACTGTGGCTTTGGGCTTTTTGACTCGCCGGTACAGGCTCGCCACAACGACATCGTGAATGCCTGCTACGCGGACGGACATGCCAAGACCTTTACGGCAAAGCTGTCGGGCTGCACTGGAGCCAATATCAACGGCAACGCGCTTAAGCAGTACTGTGTGACTTCCGGCGCGTACACCCGCTGGTGTAATCAGGAGCCCGGGCCCAGTGTTTGCCGCGACGAACTGTGGGGATTTGCCAAGCAGGACCAGTGGGGCTGGTGCACTCAGGGCGCTCCATAAGTCTGTGTGATACAGCCGCCTGTTAAGACCTGTCTTCCGGAGGTTCGCTCTTCCGCGGCCACCATTGGACGGGCGAACCTCCGGTTGAGCCGACCCCCATCCGACCTCCCCGTGGACGGGGAGGGGTTTAAAGCTCGGCGGGAGCTTTGTGTAGCCGCAAACTTCAGATTGCGTGCCTCGAGGGCATCCTCCGGTTGAGCCGACCCCCACCTGACCTGCTCGTGGACGGGGAAAGGATGGACGGCTCGGCGGGAGCCTCGCCCTCCAGATGGTGTGTGATAGGCAAATGTCCTACTATACCACCAGCTTACTGAAATCGCCGATGATGCGGTAGAGAGCATCCACGCCAGCCAGCAGCAGCAAACGGTTGCGTCGAATCGCCTCGTCAGGTGCCATCACCAGCACGGCGTCGAAGAATCGGTTTACTGGCTCGGTCAATGTCTCCAGTAGAGAGAACGCCTCTTCGCTGTTGAACCGCTCTACCGCTTCGGCAATCCTCTCCACAAGGTGTCCGGTCATTTGATGCAGGACGCGCTCTTCCTCGTGCTGGAACAGGGCAGGCTGCACCTGCGATAGCCATTCGGAAGGCGACCGCCACGCAGCAGCAGGCACGAGCCTGGTTGCCTCCCCCGATTTCAGGATATTCCGCACGCGCGTTGCCGCCAGAGCCACCGGCGTCAGCCGCTCCATCGGCAGTGCGTTTAACAGCCGCGCATTGCATCGCGCCATGTAAGGCTCAGCGCGATCTTCCGCCAGCACCGCCTGCGCCACGTCATAGCGAACACCTTCGTCTTCCAGCAGAGCCTCGATTCGCTGTGTGAACATCTGCGCCAGCTGGCGCAACCCTTCCTCGCTCACATCGATGCCCTGCTGTGCGTAGGCACTTACCGCCGAAGCCACCAGCGTCCAGAGGCGCGGCATCCCCTCCACCGTTGCCAGTATCTGCACCACACCCTGCGCGGCTCGTCGCAAGCCAAACGGGTCACCCGAACCGGTGGGCACAATTCCCAACGCTCCCACGTAGCCCACCAGTGTATCCACCCGGTCACACACGGCGATCAGCCGCCCCAGCGTGCTTTCGGGAAGGCTGTCCCCGGCGAAGCGTGGCATGTAATGTTCGGCAATCGCCTGAGCGACGGCACTATCCTCGCCCGACAGCAAGGCGTATTCCCTGCCCATGATGCCCTGCAGTGCAGGAAGTTCCATCACCACCTCGGTAGCAAGGTCGGCTTTGCACAAGGTTCCCGCGCGTTCCGCCAGCGAGGGGTCCACACCAGCCTGCCCCGCCATCTCCCGCGCCATCCTTGCCAACCGAGCGGTCTTGTCCGCCATCGTGCCCAGCTTCTCCTGAAACACTATCCGATTCAGCTCGCCGACGAAAGCCTCCAGCGGTTGCTGGCGGTCGCGCTCGTAGAAGAAATGGGCGTCGTTAAAGCGGGCGGTGAGTACGCGCTCGTTCCCCTCGCGCACGATGTCCAGATAACGGTCATCGCCGTTACGCACCGCCACGAAGTACGGCAGCAGCTTACCCTCAGCATCCACCACCGCGAAGAAACGCTGATGCTTCTTCATGGCGGTAATTAAGATTGGCTCGGGCAGGTTCAGGAAGGTGGGGTCAAATCGCCCCAACAGCGCGGTGGGGTACTCCACCAGATGGGTGACCTCATCCACCAGGGCATCATCCCAGAGGATGCGTCCGCCGGACTGTTCCGCAAGGCGATTTGCCTGCTCACGAATCATCTCTCGCCGACGGCGATGGTCATACAAAACATACCGCTCGTCCAGTTGATGGAGCAGCTCGGCGGGGCTGTGTACCTCGAACTCCTCCGGTGCGAGGAATCGATGCCCACGCGAACGGTTACCACTGCGGATGCCGTCCAGTTCGAACGGCACTACTTCCCCGTCATACAACGCCAGCAGCCAGCGTATCGGGCGGCAGAAACGCAGGTTGCCACTGCCCCAGCGCATCATTTTGGGGAAGGTCATCGAACGAATGGCTTCGGGAAAGATGCCGGCAGCCACCTCCACCGTCGGCTTACCGCGTTCAAACACCTTTGCCATCACGTAGTCGCCCTGCGGCGTGTGTACCACCTCGAGGTCTTTCACATCCACACCCTGCTTGCGAGCGAAACCCTGTGCAGCGGGGGTGGGATTGCCCTGTGCATCGAACGCGATGTTTGCGGCGGGTCCGCGTACCTCGCGGACGACATCGGTCTGGCTCGGTGCCACATCATGCACGAACAGAATCAGTCTGCGCGGTGTACCGAAGGTCTCCACCTGACCACACGCGATGCGAGAATCCTGCAGCCGTTGCGTGACTGCGGATTGCAGCTGCTCCAGCGCGTTCTCCACCACGCTGGCCGGTAGTTCCTCTGTCCCGATTTCGAGCAACAGGTCTGCCAAAACCGTCCTCCTGCCTTCCTATTTGACCAACTCAAACCGAAAGGGCAACTGGTATCGGCACCACACCCGCGCGATGATACGAGTCATCGGCAGGAACCCCCAGTCGCGGCTATCGTTGCTGACATCGCGGTTATCGCCCATGACAAACAACATGCCCTCTGGCACCGTTTTCTCGCGCATGCAGTAGTGCATCTCATAGCGCCGGTACGGCTCGGGCAGAGGGCGACCGTTGATGAACACCTCGCCGTCGCGGATACTGATGCGCTCACCCGGCAACGCGATAACCCGCTTCACCATCAGGTCGTTCGTGCCGTCGGGTACGCGGAAAACCACCACATCGCCGCGTCGGGGTTGTCGCCATCGGTAGCTCACCTTCTCGGTGAGCACACGCTCCCCATGATGCAAATTGGGTTCCATGCATCGCCCATCCACACGGAACCCCTGTCCCACGAAGTTTACTGTCAGCAAAAATACGAGGGCACTGACCACCGCTACTCGCATGGCAGAAGACAGCCATGCGAGTAGCATCGTTTTCATCCGACAGCCAGTGCCTCCTGTGCCTTCAGCAGCGGGAAGCCCATCTCCTCACGCTGCTTGAGATATTGCACGCAACATTTTCGAGCGAGTGCTCGCACGCGGTTGATATAGCTGGCACGTTCGGTGACCGAAATACTGCCCCTGGCGTCCAGCAGGTTGAACACGTGTGAACACTTCAGCGCGTAATCAAACGCCGGATGCGTGTAACCGAGGTCGGCGATACGATGCCCCTCCGCCTCGAACATCTCGAAGAGTCGGAAGAGCATGTCCACATCGGCATGGTCAAAGTTATAGTAGTTATGCTCGATTTCGGCGTGCCTGTCCACCTCGCCGTAGGTGATGCCATGCGCCCACTCGAGCTCCCAGAAGCTGCTTTTTCCCTGCAGGCACATCGCCAGCCGTTCGGGTCCGTAGGTAATCTCTGCGCAGACGGGTCGACACTCGATGCCGCCCATCTGCTGGAAGTAGGTAAACTGCGTGATTTCTGTGCCGTCCAGCCAAACCTCCCACCCCACGCCCGACGCGCCCAGCGTTGGTGCCTCCCAGTCGTCCTCCACAAAGCGGATGTCGTGTTCCAGCGGATTGATATCCAGCGCGCGCAGACTGTCCAGATACAGGTCCACCACGTTCTCTGGCGATGGTTTAAGGATGACCTGGTACTGGTAGTAGTGTTGCACGCGCATGGGATTGCGTCCGTAGCGTCCGTCGGCGGGACGGCGGGAGGGCTGTACGTACGCCACGTTCCACGGCTCCGGTCCCAGACTGCGCAGAGCCGTGCCCGGCGCCATGGTGCCTGCCCCTACTTCCACGTCATAGGGCTGCAAAATCAGACACCCATGCTGCGCCCAGAACTGTTCTAATCTCAGCAGTAGATCCTGAAAGGTCATCGCGCCTCAGTTATTCATGAAGAGTTCGCTCAGGTCGGCTTTGCCAAGGGGCAGACCAGCCACCTTGCGCTTGATGCGTGCCAGAGCGTTGTCCACCGATTTGGTTTTGCATTGCAACGCCTCGGCGATTTCCCGATAGGATTTGCCAAAGTGATAATGCATCAGCACGCGCCATTCGAAATCGCTCAGCAACTGCTGTAAGGTTCGCTGAAGCTGGCGGGTGTCTTCAGCGCGCAGCAAACGCTCTTCAGGGTCGCTGCTCGGCTCGGCGGGTAGCATATCCGCCAGGCTCCAGTCTGCGTCTTCATCTTCCGCCGTCACCTCCAGCGAAAGGGAGGTGTTCAGCGGCATCTGTTTCTGACGGGTCGCCGCCTTGATGGCGGTGATAATATGGCGCTGGATGCACACTTTGGCAAACGCCGGGAACGAAATGGGCTTGTCTGTTTGATAATCGAGGATTGCCTGCCACAGCCCAATCATGCCGACCTGCAGCAGGTCCTCCCGCTCTGCGCCCAACAGGAAATACGATTTGACTTTGGTGCGAACCAGATTGCGATACTTATACAGCAGGAACTCCGCAGCCTGCTCGTCGCCCTTTTGAGCCTGTTCTACGATTTCCCTGTCGGACATCTGCATGAAGCGACGATAGCTGCGTTTGACGTGCGATTCACCTTCCGTGAACACTGTTAGTCCAATCCTCACCCGGTATAGAGTGGGCGGCTGCGCCGCAGCCGTGTTCTGCAGTCATCATACCAAAATCGCGCGAAAAAGGCAAGGGGGTACGCCCAAAGCCAGCATAAACGGCAGGCTTTATCTTTTAATCTACGGGTAGCGTAAAGGTAAAGAGTTGCTCACCCTGTGCAGCTACCCGCTTTTTCCACTTCCCCTCCGGCGAGACCACACCGGACGGAGAGGAACAACGCAGGTGTGAGGGGTAGCAGCTATCCACCGTGACAATCCACACTCTGCCTGCCAGTGCGCGCAGGCGCAGGTTCGACTCATGATAACGCCATGCCACCCGAGACCACTCCGATCCATCGCGCCCGCCGTTCACCGCGTGGAAGATAACCTTCGCTCCCATTCCGGCGAGCTGTTGCGTCAGATGGGTGTCGGGCATCGGGGTGCAGGCTGGGTTCGCCCAGAGGTCGTTGCAGATGAGACCGCCGACGGTTACGCCCCGCAGCACAAATGTGCGCAGAGGAGCCACTGCGTAATGCTGAATCTCGCCAATGGGAGGGTGGCTCATGCTACCGCAGCGCAATATCTTGGCATGAAATCCGAGAAAACGTCCCCGTTCGTCATAGAAGCGAATCTGGTTGTAGCACAGCCCATCGTCCTCGATGTAGCACGTGCCCAACGCCAGCGCCAGCCCAGCCGACACTGCCTCCGCGACCACCTGCTGCAACGCCTGCTGCACCGCTTGCTGGTCGAAGGACGGGGTGTAACCGCTGAGCGAGCCTTCTGGCGTCAACAGCACATCCGCTTTTCTCTCTGCAGCGGTTGCGATGGCGCGACGGATGACAGCCAGGTTGCTGTCGACATCCGTCGTAACGGGTATCTGCGCTCCGGCAACGCGAAGGGGCATTCTGTTCCTCCTCTATGACTGCGTCCAGTCAAAAATCACCCCCAGCAGATCAGCCGGGCGGTCGCGCAGGGTTTCATACACCGCTGGAGCCTGCTCGATCGGCACCACGTGTGACACCACCGGCTCGATGCGGATGGTCCCCTGCTGCACAAAATACAGCAACACCCGCAGGTCATCCAGACTGAAGTGGCAGGACACCTCAATGGACGCTTCCGTGCCGTGCAGCATCGCCCAGGGGAACTCCGTGTGCGAACGCACCGCCACCAGACCGATGACCCCTTTGTACGCCAGCAGACGCATCTCGTGAATCTGTTGTAGCAGGCTGGGCGCGCCCGAACAGTCGATAATGGAGTCGTAAGGCGCACCCTCTCGAAGCGGTTCCATCCCCTGCTCGTGCACGTTGATGACTCGATGTGCCCCGCAGGCTTTTGCCACTTCCAGACGCCTCGGCTGAAGGTCGGTGACCGTTACATACGCCCCGTACGCCCGTGCTGCTTGAGCCGCAAACTGCCCAATCACACCGACACCTGCCACCCATACCCTTTGCGCTGGTTGCACCCGGAATCGCCGTACCGCTCTCACTGCCACTCCCGCCACGCCGAACAATGCACAAAGCCGATAGTCTATCCCCTCAGGCAAACGCAGGCACAGGTGAGAACCGTAGGAGTGGACATCCGTACAGCCCACGTCCACCACATTCCATCCACGATGCCCCACGTACTGTCCATAGAATACCCAATCGCCGGGCTGGAACTCCTTCACCGATGCTCCCACCGCCTCTACCTGCCCCACATGTTGATAACCGTGTCGGGAGGGATATACGGTGAACCCGTGTTCTCCCAGCAAGGCATGACGCTCCGTGCCGTTGGTGACGCCGGTGTAGCAGGTACGTATGAGTATCTGCGTTGGCTGCAGAGGTGGTGGTTCACCGATATCGCTTAGACGCATCTGCCCGCGCTGGGGATACTCTATGCCGATACGCCGCATCATTTCCGCTCCTTCCGGTAGCGGTCTGTGGGTATTCGCTCCACTTTCAGTTTGGGGATGTAGCCCTCTTTTTCCATGTAGTAGTGCCCGTACGGCTGAGCACCCTCCGGAATGGTGCCGGGGAAGGGAAAGATAGCCACACCCTCTTCCAGAGCGACGCAACCATGCTCCACCCCTGCTTCCACCATCCAGATATCGCCCTTTTCGAGGATGAACTCATGGTACTGCCCGTCGTGGTCTATCATGAACGCCTTTGCCCTGCCGTCCATGATAACCCATGTCTCGTCGTGGTCGTGGAAATGCTTCTCCACCTCTCCACCGGGTTGCCAGTAGTGTGGCTGCGGTTTCTTGTAAACAGGCATCGTTGTTTCACCTCCGGTCGGGACTTCGGCAAAGGCAAGTCGGTTTCCTGTGGAGCAAGCTAGATGGTCTCACCCAGGTATTCTCCCACCTGTCGCAGGAACTCCAGCAAATCGGTCACCTCTTCGCGGGCAATACGCAACACCTGCTGGTCGTCCACCTGCCAGTAACGGGGTACCAGCAGGTTCCTGAAGCGTGCCATCGCCTGCAGACGCTTGGCGAGGGAGGCGTCGAGGATGCCTCTCTGATGCAGAGAGGCAAAGCACTCTGCGTATGCAGAAGGAGCAACCCCGCCTAACCGCGCTATCAGATGTGTGCAGATGCTGGCAGCGTCCTCTATCGCCTGAATGAGATGCAGCTTCACCGAGTCGAGGTGCAGTTCGTTGCCCCAAAACTGCTCATCGGGCAGGGCTACCAGACGCTGAACCTTGTCCAGGTTCTGGCGCAGGGACACCGCTCGTGCCTGAAGAACGTGCAAGTCTGGTTTCATCCTCGCAATGCCTCCTTCAGCATTCGCCGAGCATGACAATCGAAGTCCATGACCTCCAACCAGAGCCTCTCCAAGTAGTTACATCGAAACTCCTCATCGCGACTGAGCAACAGCTCGCCTGCACTTGCCGTGAACTGCATCCCCCTCGGTGCAGTGTTTAGAATCTGCACGTCCACGGGCAACCCCACCTGCCTCTCGATAGAATCCGCAAGGCGGAAAGCGGTCTTTAGCCACTCTCCACCACTGACCACGTCCTCACGCAGATACACGGCAATATCGATATCTTCGAAAGGCACATCCAGCAAGAAGGAACCGTGCAGGTACGCAAACAGCACCTCTTCTCGCGACACCAGTACGTCCTGAATCTGCGCTTTGACCAGCTGCTTCTGCTCTGGCGAAAGGCTGAACCGATGTGTCTCCATATCGACCACCCGCCCTATCATACTGACGCGCCCGGTAGTCTGTCAACCCGCCACGCCATCACTCCCTGCTTTACCTGCCCTTCAGGTATAATACCATTAGCCTGTGCAGGAGCCATGTGATGACGAACCTGTTCGATATGGATACACCTTCTCTCTCTGCTGCCGACATCCTCTTCGGCTGGAAAGCCACGCCGCGCCTGGTAGCGGTGGAGATGACCGACACCGAAGCCATCCTGCACCAGCGCACAGCGGACAGCACACGCACCAGCTGGCGCGAACCCTTTACCCCGTGGCTGCTGACCACCCAGCCATACTCCGACATCGACGCGCAGTGGGAGCGGCTGGACGGCGAGGGCTACTGCTGGATGGCGAAGTTCCGCTCGTGGACGGAATACCAGAGTGCCCGCCTGCGCCTGCGTGATATGCACGTGGATGTTCTTGCTTACGGCAGCCCCGAACGCCAGTTCCTGATGCTGTCGGGCTACACGCTGTTCAAGGAGATGAGCTTCGACGACGTGCACCGGATGCAGGTGGATATCGAAACCGCCGGACTGAATCCGCAGGACCCCGCGAATCGCGTGCTGTTAATCGTGCTGCACGATAATCGGGGCTGGAGCGAGGTGCTGGATGATGCCGATGAAGCGCAGATGCTCCGGCGGTTCGTGCAGCTCATGCGCGAGCGCGACCCCGACGTGATCGAAGGGCACAATCTGTACGGCTTTGATCTTCCTTATCTCATAGAACGCGCCCGACGGCACGGCATCATCCTTGCTGTGGGACGCAGTGGGCAATTGATGACCGTTGGCAGCGAGCGCAATCTGCCCATCGGCGCGATTAACCGTCCCTATCGTCCCGTGTACATCCCCGGACGGCACGTGGTGGACACCTACTTCGCAGTACAGCGCTACGACTGGGCAAAAGGTGACTTGCAGAGTTACGGGCTGAAAGAGGTAGCGCGCGCCTACGGCATCGCCGACGAGGAGCGTGTGCTGGTAGACCGCGCCGACCTGCGCGAGCAGTGGCAGTCTAACCCCGAGAGAGTGCGCCAGTACGCCCTGCAGGATGCTCAGGAGACCGCGCGGCTGGCGGAAATCGTGTTGCCTACCGAGTTCTACCAGACCCAGATGGTGCCCGATACATATCAGCACGTTGCCACCGCTGGCAGCGGCGAGAAGATTAACGCTATCTTCGTGCGGGCGTATGTGCACGCGGGGTATGCTATCCCCAAGCCTCAGCCTGCGCGCGACTTCCCGGGCGGATACACGGAGGTACGTCGTACCGGAGTCATCCCGCGCGTGGTAAAGGCGGATGTAGAAAGCCTCTATCCCAGCATCATGCTGGTGCACCGCATCGCCCCTGCCTCCGACCGACTGGGCGTGTTTCTGCCTGCGCTGGAAGAGCTCACCCGCCGCCGACTGGAAGCGAAAGCCGAACTGCGCCGCGCCACCGACCAGCGCCAGCGTGCCTACTGGGATGGCATTCAGGGCTCTTTTAAGGTATTGATTAACTCCTTCTACGGCTATCTGGGCGCGAACTTTCCTTTCAACGACTTCGATGCGGCACAACGGGTGACCGAGGAGGGACGCAAAATCGCCATGCAGCTGGTGGACGCGCTGGAGCGTACCGGCAGCAAGGTGATCGAAGTGGATACCGATGGAGTCTACTTCCAGCCGCCAGAGGGCGTAGAAGGACAGGAGGCGGAAGAGGCATATGTGCAGCAGATAGCGGAGACGTTGCCTCCGGGTATCCGCCTCAGCTTTGACGGGCGATACCGCGCCATGATCTCGGTGAAGACCAAGAACTATGCCCTGCTGGACTACGAGGGGAACTGGATATACAAAGGGGCATCTCTGCGATCCCGCGCCGACGAACCCTACGGACGGCAGTTCATCGCCGAGGTGCTGCAAAAGCTGGTGGAAGGCGACCGTGAGGGCATTGCCCGCCTATATCGGGAGACCATCTTGCGCATCCTCAACGGCGAAGTTCCCATCGCAGATCTGGCTCGGCGGGAGCGGGTGACCGAAAAGACCTTCACCAGCGAGAACAAGCGCAAAGCCGCCGAGGCGGTGCGGGGCGTCAGCGTGGGTGATTATGTCAATCTGTATCAGCGGGCAGACGGTTCGCTGGGCATGATCGAGGACTACGCCGGCGACGAAGACCGCGAACACTACGCAAACAAGCTCTACCGCTTTGCCCTGCGCCTGCGCGAAGCCATCGGTGAGGACTTTGACCTCCTCTTCCCCCGCCCCGAGCAGGTCATCCGCGAGCAGCAACAGCCGAGTTTGTTCTAGGGATGCCACTCCTCGAACTGTTCGCGCGGGTAGTGCAGTCGATATACCCCCTCCGCGAGGGCGATTTCGTAGTCTCTGTGCGACCAAAACACCTCGCACACGCGCACGTTGCCCTGCTCGTCGACATAGTACAGGATGCGCTCTGCCACGTGTCCAGAGGGGTAGACCAGACAGTCGCTCCCCTGCACGCTGTGCGAGTTCTGTTTGCGCATTGCGGGAACACGCAGACGCTTCAACCGCTCGCGGAGCACCTGCCGAACCGTCGGCTCCGCCGAATCCAGCGCACGGATGGCCCGCTGGTGCAGGTAAACAGGTGTGGGGCGCTCCGCTTCCACCCGCGCCCGATACGCCTCGTAGAACGCCTCGCCCGTCGGAGAGAGCATGGTATAGCCCTCCTCCTCTACCAGCAGCAAGCGTATCTCATCGGGAAGCGGGCTGAGGCGGCGGTCGACCTCCTTGCTTGGACGCAGGTCTGCA
>JAPWUZ010000062.1 GCA_028275265.1 Armatimonadota bacterium
TTGCCATCGGTCTACTGTGAACCCTGTCATGTTGTCGCCCTCCGCCGGTTGTGTTTTGTGTTTCGCGAGAGGATAAGAGGGTTCCTGCGCGTTTACGGGTGCATTCTGATAGAATCGAAAGGCTAGATGAAGCAAAAACCTTTCATGAGAGCGAGTAACAATGATAGAATCCGACCGAATCTACCTGATGGACTGTCGTGAGGGAATGAAGCAGATGGCGGGGGGCAGTGTAGACCTCATCGTCACCGACCCGCCGTTTGCCATTGACTTCCGCGCCCGCCGCAGCAATTACAACCGCACGCAAGACCGCGTGCTGGACGGCTATAACGAGATCCCGCAGGCGGAGTACTACACCTTCACCCTGGGCTGGATGCAGGAGGCATACCGTGTGCTGAAGGATTCGGGCAGTATGTACGTCTTCTCCGGGTGGAACAACCTGCGCGACATCCTGAACGCCCTGCATGAGACCGGCTTCATCACCGTCAATCATATTATCTGGAAGTATCAGTTCGGGGTATACACCAGGCGGCGATTTGTGACCTCGCACTACCATTGCCTCTATGTGTGCAAAAACGACCGGTTGCGCCGGTTCTATCCCGATTCTCGCTTCCCCGCCACCCGCACAGAAGACGGGAACCCCCGCTATCGCGACATGGAGGATGTATGGGTTATCCCACGCGAGTACTGGAACGGCGACATCAAGACGCCCACCAAACTGCCTGCGGAGCTGGTGCGGAAAATCCTGCAATACTCTTCGGTGGAGGGAGACCTGGTCATGGACCCCTTCCTGGGGTCGGGACAGGTGGCGGTTATCGCACAACAGATGGGCAGGCGCTACATTGGGTTTGAGATTGTGCCGGAATATTACCAGTTCGCCAAACAGCGGCTGGAGCAGCAGATGTATCGCATCCGGGCGAGCCGTCAACAGGAAAATCGCCCTCCGACCCCATAATAGATGAGCATACATCCTGCAGGAGAAGCAGAACATGCCGAATGAGAAACGTACTGTATTGATTGCCGCCGGTTTATCTTCGTTCCTGACACCTTTTATGGGCAGCGCCCTCAACGTGGCTATCCCCGCGATTGGCAGACAGATGCACGCTACCGCCGTTACAATTAGCTGGGTTATCTCGGCGTATCTGCTCACCTCGGCGGTGTTTTTACTGCCGTTCGGGCGGCTGGCGGACATGCTGGGCAGAAAAAGGGTGTTCCTGATGGGCGTCGCCCTGTTCGGGCTTTCCTCCCTGTTGTGCGCTGTCAGCCCATCCATCACAATACTCATCGCCAGCCGCGCGATACAGGGGATAGCGGGCGCGATGGTATTCGGTACAGCGGTTTCGTTGATTACCTCGGCAATACCGCCCGGCGAGCGCGGCAAGGCGCTGGGCATCAACACCGCAACGGTGTACGTGGGACTGTCGGTCGGTCCCGTGGTCGGTGGTTTTCTCACGCAGACGCTCAGCTGGCGCGCTATCTTCGTCATAGTGGCGGTACTGGCGGGTGTAACGTGGCTGTATGCACAGCGTATCCGCGGCGAATGGTCGCCGGCGCAGAGGGAACGCTTTGACACGGCAGGTGCAGTACTTTACTGCCTCGCGCTCACGCTGCTGCTGAGCGCGGCAAGCTGGAGACACACGGGCATGGTGCTGGCGGGCGTGGCGGTGTTGTTGCTGTTTGTCTTCGTAGCGCGCGAAGGACGCGAAGAGCATCCCTTGCTGGATTTGGGTCTGTTTCGCAACAGCACGGTATTTACCTTCTCCACGCTCGCCGCGCTGTTGAACTATGGTGCCACCTTCAGCATCGGCTACTTACTGTCGCTGTACCTGCAGACCATCAGAGGCTTCACACCTCAGGAGGTGGGCATGCTCTTGCTGATACAACCGGTGATACAGGCGGCATTCTCTCCTCTGGCAGGGGCACTGTCAGACCGCCATGAGCCGCGCATTGTGGCATCACTGGGAATGCTGGTCACCACCTTCTGCCTGCTGGCGTATGCGCTCATGCCCTACCGGGCGAGCCTCGCGTTCCTTGTGGCAGTGCTGGCAGCGTCCGGGCTGGGATTTGCGCTGTTCTCCTCGCCCAACGTGAACGCCATCATGAGCGCGGTCAGTGGCGCGCACTATGGGGTTGCCTCTTCGGTAGTGAGTACGGCACGGATGCTGGGGCAGAGTTTGAGCATGGCAATGATCATGCTCATCTTCTCGTGGACGATGCGTGGCTTACCGCTTTCGCCCAGCTACGGAGGGGAACTGTTTCGCAGTATGCGCGTGGCGTTTGCGGTGTCCACCGTACTCAGCTTGCTCGGTGTGTTTTCCTCGCTGGCGCGGGGCAGGATGCATCATTCTTCATGATGGTGCTCGTGGGCGTGCAGATGGGTATGCACGATGTCTCCGTGCGCGTGCGGATGCTCGTGTAACAACCCCGCCTCTATCAACAGCGACTCGTTCGCTAACGCGTCGTTTACAGAAAGGTCTGCAATTAGCTGGTGCTTCTCCGACAGGATAAGCACACGCTCCGCGAACTCCGGCAACACGTGCAAATTGTGGGTGGCAATCAGCAGGGTCTTGCCCGCCTCGTGCAGTAGCCTGAGCGTGTTCACCAGCCAGTTCTGCATGCGCGGGTCCAATCCGGCAACGGGTTCGTCCATCAGCAGCACTTCGGGGTTCATACTCAATACGCAGGCGATCGCTACCTTGCGCTTCTCCCCGCCGCTGAGACGGAACGGCGCACGCTCCGCCAGATGCGCAATGCCCAGCAGGTTCAGCGTGTCCGTCACGCGCCGCTGTACCTCCGATTCACTCATGCCCAACTGTCGTGGCGCAAAGGCGACCTCGTCCCACACCGTGGCGTTGAACAGCTGCGCATCGGCGTCCTGAAACACGAACCCCACCCGCTGCCGAAACTTGCGCCCGAAGACCGCATCCTGCAGATTGCGCTCCGTCAGCGGCGTGCCCAGAAAGCGGATTTCACCGCCGGTCGGCTCCAGCAACCCGTCCAGCAGACGCAGCAGGGTGGACTTGCCGCTACCGTTGACGCCCAGAATGGCGATGCGCTCTTCCCGCCACACGCGGAAGGACACCTCCTTCAATGCAGGCGTTCCGTCTGGGTAGACAAAGCTCACCGAATCGCACTCATACAGCAGATCTTTAGCCTGCATACCAGCCTCCCATCCAGTAACCGCCTGCCAGCCACAATGCGGCGAGCAGTAGCCATAGCGTGTCACGCCAGCTCCACCCGCGCGGGTACGCCACCCGCAGGTCACCGTCGAAGCCTCGCGAACGCATCGCCAGATATACCTCTTCATTGAGCGTCGCGCTCTTGGCGAACAACACCGCCGCCCCGGACCCTGCGTAAGCTCTGACACCCTGCGCCGTTGGTGAACCCACCTGTCGGCTGCGTCGCGCCAGCACCATCTCCGCCAGCGTGTCGATGAGCGTGAACAGGTAGCGATAGGTTAGCGTCAGCGCGGTAACCATCAGCCGTGGTATACGCAAACTGCGCAGGCTGTGCAGCAACAGGTGCCAGCGCGTGGTCAAACTCCACAGCAGGGCAACGGTGATTGCCGCGCTCAGCCGCAGCAGCAATAGCGTTGCTACACGTAACCCCGCATCGCTGACCGCCAGCGCACGCCACCCGAACGGCTGCCACAGCACCCGCCCCGGTGTGACTGCGTTCAGGCTCAGGGGCACAGCCAGCACCAGCCCGAAAAGCATGGTACTCCACAGAATGCGCAAAATGAACGTGCGCAAAGGCAGGTGTGATACCATTGCCAGAAGCGTGCTACCCACAAGCACGAATAAAAGCAGCGTCGGGTGCCCGGTCAACGAGATAGCAACCAGAGTGCCAAGCGCTGCTATGGTCTTCGCCAGAGGATGCAAACTCTGCAGGTAGCCCCTGCTGCGTGCCCACTGCTCGGCAGCGATGGTGCTGGCAATCGCCTCCCGCAGGTCCAGCAGCGTGCGCTCCAGCCACCGCCCCCGGCTCCGCTTCTCGTGCGTGGTGACGGTCGGTTCCGGCTCACGCTGGCTCAGCCACTCAGGCAGGGTATCCAACGGCTTGCCGCCGGTGGTAACCTCCGCAGGCACAGCAACAGGTTTGCGCACCAGCGCACGCGCAGCCAGCGCGGTCAGGGTCGCCCCGAAAAGCGCAGAGAAGATGTAGCCGATGGCCTCCCATCCCCTCCCTTCCCGTCCGGGCAGGGCGTAATCGGGAATCAGAGGGCGCAGTACTCCCTCGCTGAAGCGGGCAACGCCGGCAGGCACATAGCCGATAAGTTTGCGTAACGTCTCCTCGTCCCACTCGCCCCATGCAGAGCCGGTGGCAATCAGCCCCAGCGGCGTCAGCAACAGTAGCACCAGAAATACCGCCCACAGGCGAACAGGCTTATCGGGGCGCACAACGGCGCGACGGCTGACCAGTTCCGGAAAGTTACGCCACAGGTAGGCCAGCGCGACGACGGTTATCACCGCCTCCACCGGAGCGGCAACGAGCAGGTGGATATGCACCATCGCGGGTACCGAGATGTTCATACCGAACGGAAAATACAGCGCACGTCCGGCGGCATCGTAGGCAATCAACGGTTGCAGCCCCAGCATCACCCCTGTGCTGGCTGCGGATAGCACCGCGCCGACAAATGCGCCCACACCCGCCGCGATGAGCGCGCGTCGGCTGCCTGTCTCTGCCTGCCCTGCCAGCAGGCGGTACACGCCGTAGCCTGCAAAAGCGGCAACGAAGCCCATGTTGAAGGAGTTCGCCCCCAGCGCCAGTATCCCGCCGTCCCCGAAAAAGAGGGCCTGTACCGCCAGGGTGAGCGTCACCGCCAGCAGTGCCGCCCATGGACCCAAGAGTATCGCCAGCAGAGTTGCCCCGACCGCGTGTGCGGTAGTGCCTCCCACTGCCGGAATGTTGAACATCTGTATCGCAAAGCAGAACGCGGCACCCAGCGACAGCAGAGGCACTTGCCGCGCCGACAATGCTTTTGCCGTGCGCCGCACCGCCACCGTCCACAGGGGCACCATCACGCCCGCCGTCAGTGCGTGCGTC
This sequence comes from Armatimonadota bacterium, assembly GCA_028275265.1. GTDB lineage: Bacteria > Armatimonadota > HRBIN16 > HRBIN16 > HRBIN16 > HRBIN16. Next base: position 5,044 of record JAPWUZ010000062.1, read on the forward strand.
GCGGGGCTGAGATAGGCATCGGGAATGTGCATGGCATCTCCTGAACCTTCAAGAACCTGCGTTCATCATGGTACCTGATGCCCTCACCCGGTTGTCAAGCGCATGTTACGCCTGTTGTGTTTGCGCCAGCAGCGCAGGCAGCACCGCGTCTATCTGTTCGTCACTTTCGCCCACCTGTACCCCGCGCCACAGATACCAGTGCTCCTCGTGCGTCACCGATTCACCCGGTCGCAGAGTCACCAGCCCGCCGAGGCTCTCTACCTCCAGCATCCGGTTGTTGGTGAAGAACTCGCAGTTGCAGCCGAAGTCGGGATAGTGCGCCTGCGGGTCGTAGGGGAAGCGTTTGAGGAACACGCGGTCACCGTTCACGTACGCCGCCCAGCCCAGCGTGTTCAGCGCACCGAACTTCTGCGGGTATTGCGCGGTGCTGTCTTGCCGTAGCTGCACATACCGTTTGCCCCATCGCCAGCGCGGGTCGCTCATGTCGGTATAGCCCCACAATACCAGCGGACGCACCGGCAGCAGGAAGTCCGGGTGCGGTCGGTATGGCTCCTGAGGCACAATCACCCTGCCCCCGGGCGCCATCACCGTCAACGCCCACGGCGCCAGCGTCACCTCCCAGATGTTATGATTGGTAATCCGATGGATGACGTGCACGTGATTGCGCTTCGGATTCAACCAGATGCGCATCGACTTCTGGATGCCCGTTCCGGCTTCCACCGGCGCGGTAACGCGCAACCCCTCCCCTTCCTGCGCCCATTGCACCGGCAGGTTGTCGGGATGTTTGGTGCGTTCCACCACTTCGGGGGCAATCCACAAGCGATGCCCGCCGTAGGCGCGGTACTCATCGCCGCCGGTCAAGCCCATCTGTTCGGGATATTCCACAAACTCGTTCGCCCCGCCGATGAAGCCGAAGCGAATCACGCGCGGGCCCACCTCGGCGGTCATGATGAGCTCCACCTCGCTGTTGGTCAAACGCAGGCACTTTTGCCATCCACCGTACGGGATAACCTCTACTTTCATCGCATTCCCACCCTCTCTTTCTGATGTCGCTTCTAACCTTTCCACGCAGACGGCAGCGTTCCTGCCGGAGTGCCTGTCTGCGCTGACCTAACCCCCTAACCCCCTTCCCTGCGAGAGAAGAGTGTGACCTGCTCCCCTCTCCTTTTTAGGAGAGGGGACGAGGGTGAGGGCATCAAACACCCCTCTCCCGCAGCGTCGGGAGAGGGGCTGGGGTGAGGGCATCAAACACCCCTCTCCCGCAGCGTCGGGAGAGGGGCTGGGGGTGAGGGCATCAAACTCCCCTCGCCCGCAGTGTCGGGAGACGGGTTTGGGGTCAGGGCAAAACCCGCAATTTTCATGTGAAATCCCCCTCTACTGCATGGAAAAACCTCTGTGAAATCCCTTTCAGGAGGTGTTTCCGAGAATGTTCAACCTGATCCGAAAGGCACGCGCCGAGCGAGGCTTCACCCTCGTGGAGATTATGATCGTGGTGCTGATTATCGGCATCCTGCTCGCCATCGCGGTGCCGAACTTCGTGCGGGCGCGCGAGACCAGCCGTGCCAAGTCCTGTGTGGCGAACCTGAAGCAGATTGACGCCGCCAAGGAACAGTGGGCAATGGACAATAACAAGCAGGACGGCGATGCCTGTGATATGTCTAACCTCGTGCCCACTTATCTGAAGTCCCAGCCTTCGTGTCCGTCGGGGGGCACGTACACGGTTGGAAACGTCGGCACGAACCCCACCTGCAGCATTGGTGGCACACACAGCCTGTAATCGCCACGCTGTCTAACGTTCGTGCAGCCGATGGGGTTTCACCCTGCACCATCCCATCGGCTTTGTTTTAGCGAAAGAGAGAAGATGGTTCGCGCCAGCATGTTCAAGACGACGGAGGTGATATCGATGCGCACTCGCGACAAAGGGTTCACCCTGGTGGAAATCATGATTGTGGTGCTGATTATCGGCATTCTGCTTGCCATCGCGGTGCCGAACTACGTGCAGGCGCGCGAGACCAGCCGGCGCAAGTCCTGCGTGGGCACGTTGCTCCGCATCGACATCGCCAAACAGCAGTGGGCGATGGATAACAATAAGGAACCCAACGATACCCCCACATGGAACGACATCGTGGGACCGGACAAGTACATCAAAGGCAACCCCGCCACCTTCCCCACCAGCACCTGCCCTTCCGGCGGTAGCTACACGCTGAACGACGTCAGCACACCGCCGCAATGTTCGTTGGAAGCGACGGCAGGGCACAAACTGTGGTAAGGAGGCACACCATGCGTAGACGGCAATGTGCCTTTACCCTGGCGGAGGTGGTGCTTTCCATCTTCCTGCTGGGCGTGGTGGCGGTGGTATTCGGTGCGCTGTTCCCCACCGGTCAGCGCCTCAGCGGCAGCGCAAAGTGGCGTGCGGCAGCGCTGGCACTGGCGGAACGGCGCATGGAAGCCATCAAGTTCATCGGCTACGGCAACCTGACGTACGACGGACTGCGGGCATACGGGCTGATCGACGCCAGTCCAAACACCTCTCCCTTCTCGTTTACCAACACCGACGACGCGACACGCGAAAGCCCCGCGCGGATGCTTCCGAATGGACAGGGACAGATTGTGGTGGAGGATGTGGCGTGGGATGTGAAACGGGTGATTGTGCGGGTCAGCTGGCGTGAACTGAATGGAAGAACCAACCAGGTAGAGCTGCGCACGCTGGTGACTAATCTGTAAGCATCTTGTCATGCTGAGCAGGTCCTTGTCATGCTGAACGGAGTACAGCATCTCGGAGATTCTTCGCTTCGATCAGAATGACAATTATGCGGCTCAGAATGACGCCGAACGGCAGAAGGAAACAGGAGGACATCCTGATGGCAATCGTTACCTCCTCGTCAATCAAAAACCGTCGTGGCATCACGCTGGTGGAACTGCTCGTCGCGACCGGTGTGATGTTGATACTGCTGTTGGCGCTGATGCCCGTGCTGAGCACCTCGGCGCGGGCGTGGCATCGCAACTCGCAGGACACCATGCTCATGATGGATGCCACCCTTGCCATCCGTCGCATTACCAGCGAGCTGCGCCGTGCCAGGTCGGTTACCGTTAGCGGCTCGAATACCTATGTGAGTTACGTCCTTCCGAACGGCGCCAACGGCTCTTTTGGGTTGAGTTACAACACGTTGAAATGGCATCCTGCAGAGGGCACAGCGGATACCGTCGACCTGCTGACCGGCGTCAGCAACACCGACCCTGAGACGGGGAACCCCTACCCGCTGTTCGAGCGGGGAGCCAACGGACGCACCATCACCATACGCCTGTATGTCCAGCGTCAAACGCCGGCAGGCGTGCGTTACCAGAGGTTGCAGGAGCTGGTCGTTCTGCGCAACCAGTGAGGGGGTGTGAGCGATGAGAAAACGGACTCGTCAACGCTATCAACGGGCGACCGCGCTGATTACCGCGCTGTTGGTGTTGTTCATGTCGTTTGGTCTGGGTACCGCGCTGGTGAGCCTGAGCACCAGCGGTCTGCGTCATGTGGCACGCGAGGAGCAATCGCTGCGCACGCTGTACGCCGCAGAGGCGGGGCTGGAATACAAGAAGATGCAGGTCTGGAAACTGTTCAAGGTGGAGCAGAAATTCGACAGCTTCGTGCCCTGGGAACTGGCATCGCCCACGAACCCGATGGAAACGGTCGGAGGCGATCTGGGAGATGGCTTGCGCTACTCCTGCGGCATCGTGGGACAGCGAATCAACAGCGACTTCAGCCGCGAGCTCACCTTCCGAGCGGTCGGCTGGCTGGATCAGGATAACGATGGTCAGCTGGATGCAGAAGAATACCGCACCGTGATTGAACAGACCATCGAGTTCACGCTGGAGCGTTCGCAGGTGTTTGACTACGCCTACTTCGCCAACAACTACGGATGGATGTATGGCTTTGGTGCGAACGACCTGATTGTCAACGGCGACATGCGCGCCAACGGTAACTTCGACTTCAGCGGGGGTACTCCCACCATCAACGGCAGTGTTTACGCCTGCGCCAACAATAAGCTGATTCCCCCGGCGGCGGGCTACGTGAACATCACCCCCACGCAGTGGAGCAACAGTTATTATAACAGCCAGAACAACCCGCGGGCGCGCCAGGCATACGACCCGACCCTTCACGGCGCGAAAGGCTCAGCAACCTACGAACAATGGCGCGACCTCATCTACGACCAGAACGCGAGTATCGTGAACAACCGCGTCTCCGGCGCGGTGGTCTCGGACGCGCGAGGTACCAAAACCTACAGCGGCACCGTGCTTGACCCTACACCGAACAAGGAGCTGCCCCTGCCAGACCTGGACGACATCAGCCGCTACATCTCGCTATCTCAGAACTATGTTGACCAGAGGCAGACCTTCGCCGACGGCACGCCGAACCCGAACTACGGGCAGGGAGCGTACGTGGAAGTGTGGGATACCAGTCAGAACCGGTACGTGCGCCTCTCTACCAACGGCGTGGTAAACGGGTCTGGAGTGCTCATCGGCACAAGCGATAAACCGATTCGTATCCACGGACCTGTCACCTTCACCGGCGACGTGGTGATTAAAGGCTACGTGGAAGGACAGGGTACGCTGTACGCCGGACGCAACGTGCATATCGTGGGCAGTGTGAGCTACAAGAACCCGCCGGACTTTCGCGGCACCGACCCCACCGCCATCGAGCAGCAAAATGAGAAGAAAGACATCTTGGGTCTGGCGGCGCGGGGAAGCGTCATCATGGGGAATGTCAAAAGCTTCGGCTACTACCCGCTGTATTACATGAAACCGCCCTTCACCAAACCACGTTATGACGAGTATGGCAACCTGATACCTGCCTTCGATGCCACACAGGTAGACCAGTACGGCAGAAAGCGGTATCAGTCGCTGTATAGCGATGATTACATCGCGAGTATCGCGGAGAACATCAACCAGATCGACGCCATCCTGTTCACGAACTTCGTGGGTGGGGGCAACATCGCCACAGGCGGCGGTGGGTGTACCATCAACGGCTCCATCATCTGCAAAGACGAGGCGATGGTACTGTATAGCCTGCCGTTGCGCCTGAATTACGACAACCGCATCCGGGACAGAGGTCCCGGTACGCGACCGCTTATCGATATCGATCTGCCCCGTGCTCCGAAGATGGTGCCCAAACTGTGGCAGGTGCTTTCAGGAGGTGCAGGATGATGAAAGCATGGCAAATCCTTATCGCGTGTGTGTGCGCAGGTCTATTGGTGGTACCCGCGCTGGGTATCGGTTTCGACCAGCGCGGCGCGCAGGAGGCGGCTGGGCTGAGCCGCGAGTTCGACGATGCCACTCGCCTGAAGCAGCTACAGGAAGCCCCCGAGCTACCTCCTCCTCCGCTGGTCACCGTGCCCAAGCCGACACCCAGCCCAGAAACAGAGGCAAACGTCAACTCCGACCCTTCCGCCTTGCTGCAGACGAGTCAGCAGATGTCTGCCGAGCAGGCAAGGCAGGCGCTTCAGCAAGCGGAACGCCAGCTGCAGAGGGAACGCCGGGGTGGCTTCTGGCATACCGCATGGCGATTTGCTTTGTGGAGCGGCATCGGCATGGTGATGGCATGGGGAGTTTGGAACTGGATGGTGCGTCGCGCCTCCGAAGGCTTGAGGAGTGTGTAAAAAAAACGGGCGTGCTTCGCGCACGCCCCATCCTTTCATTGAGATGCTGCTCGTGGTCCCTCTTGCTATTACGGTACCAGGAATGCTTAAACGTTTCAAGAGTTTAGACGCACAAACACCGGAAAAGGTTCATTTTCGTAATCGGTTTACAGACCTGCCGAATTTGGGTATACTTGACTCAACAAACTGCGAGATGGATGGCTTGGTACCGTGATACCACTGGGTGATGAGAATCCGACACGTTCCTTTCCGATTGTGACCGTCGCGCTCATCGTCGTGAACGTGCTCGTTTTTCTGTACGATAAGTTAATCGGTTTCGGCGCGCCGGAAGCTCTCATCGAATACGCGATGATCCCCTGCACCATTTCCGGACAGTGCGAGTACCAGGTACCACCGATTACGCCCCACTGGCTGACCATTTTCACCTCAATGTTCTTACATGCCGGTATCCTGCATCTCGGCGGGAACATG
>JAPWUZ010000063.1 GCA_028275265.1 Armatimonadota bacterium
TACCCAGATGGACGCACCGCACCCGCAGAGGGTATCGTTCGGGCATTACGTGATAGCCCTATCACTAACCCTCCACCCCCACCTTCTGCTACGTCAGATACGTACGTTGGTAGGGATGGAGCAATAATACGGCTTGGTAAAGGCTGGCGATGGAAATTAAAGGTTTCATCGCCTGGTGGGGAGGAACGTTTGATTGACGTCCCCCAAGACCCCCCTACCATCACTCTCTACATTGACGTGGTACCTCCTCCGGCTCCATGAGGCAAGACCAACATCAACTCAGGGGGCAAGTCGCCCCCTGAGCCTCTCTACCCGCTCTCTCCCTGCTCGTAGGAGGAATAGTAGTAGGGCGTTTCCGCTTCGAACTCGGCGGCGCAGGTGTCCACCATCTTGTACACCGGCTCGATGCCCAGCGCCTTGCGGGCGCGGCGCAGTTCCAGTTCGTCCACCCCCGCGATGTCCGCCAGCATGGCATCGGGAAAACCTTTGCCTTTGGCGGTGCGAAGCAGTTCCGCCGCCGGATGCTGGTCGCACGGGTTTTGCACCAGCTCGCGCAGCTCGCGGGCGTGCAGGCGCAGGCGGGTCTCCATCTCCACCAATTGTCGGATTTTCTCGAGGAACCAGGGGTCAATGTTCGAGAGTTGCGCGACCTCTTCTACCATCATGCCGCGCCGGAACGCCTCGGCGACGATGAAGATGCGCTCGTCGGTAGCCACTGCCAGTCCCTCTTCGATCTGCATGTCGGATAGCGCGGCGGTACCACGTCGCGTCAGCCCCATCGCGCCGATTTCCAGACTGCGGATGGCTTTCATCAGCGCGCCCTCGAAGGTGCGGTCTATCGCCATCACTTCGCCGGTCGCCTTCATCTGCGTGCCGATGCGTCGGTCGGCGGTGACGAACTTGTCAAACGGCCAGCGCGGGAACTTTACCACCACGTAGTCCAGCGCGGGTTCAAAGCATGCCTTCGTCTTTTTGGTGACCGCGTTCTCGATCTCGTCCAGATGCAACCCAATCGCGATTTTGGCTGCTACCCGCGCGATGGGGTAGCCCGTCGCCTTAGACGCCAGCGCGGAAGAGCGCGACACACGCGGGTTCACCTCGATGACGTAATACTGGAAGCTGTTGGGGTCCAACGCCAGCTGAACGTTGCAGCCGCCCTCGATGCCCAGCGCACGGATGATGTTCAGCGATGCGGTGCGCAGCATGTGGTACTCTTTATCGCTCAGTGTCTGGCTGGGCGCGACCACGATGCTGTCTCCTGTATGCACGCCCATCGGGTCGAGGTTCTCCATATTACACACGGTGATGCAGGTGTTCGCGCCGTCCCGCATCACCTCGTACTCGATCTCCTTCCAGCCCAGCAGGCACCGCTCCACCAGCACCTGATGGCGCATGGACAGATTCATGCCCAGCTGCCCGATTTGTAGCAGATCTTCTTCGTTGTAGGCGATGCCGCCCCCCGTGCCGCCGAGCGTGTAAGCGGGGCGCACAATCGCCGGATAGGGACAGATTCTCGCGACCTCGCGCAGCTGCTCCTCGCTTTCCACAATCCACGATTCGGGCACCGGCTCGCCGATGGCTTTCATCGTCTCGCGGAACAGCTCACGGTCTTCGGCTTTTTGAATGGCTGAGAGCGGCGTGCCCAGCAAGCGCACGCCGTATCTGTCGAGAATGCCTGCTTCCGCCAGCTGCGCGGCAAGGTTCAAGCCCGTCTGCCCCCCCAGCGTGGGAAGCAGACCGTCTGGGCGCTCCCGCGCGATGACTCGCTCGGCAAAATCCACCGTTAAAGGTTCGATATACACGCGGTCGGCGATCTCGGTATCGGTCATGATGGTCGCGGGGTTGGAGTTGATAAGCACCACCTGAACGCCCTCCTCTTTCAGGGCGCGGCACGCCTGCGTGCCCGAATAGTCGAACTCCGCTGCCTGACCGATAACAATCGGTCCCGAACCGATAACCATCACTTTCCGAATGCTTGGGTTTTTTGGCATTTCTTCCCTCTTACCCGAGTAATCAGCGCAAATGCATTCTGCGATACAGATTGCTGGCTCGTCATTCCGTTAACACACCAGTCATGCTATACAGCAACCACAGCCCCGCCACGTTGCGCTCGATGCCCGATGGGGCATCACCCAGACCACCCGCGATGCGCAGGGTGGTGGCAAGCATCCTGCCTTCGCCCAGTGTGACATCCACGATGTAGTCGTGCAACCGCCACGAGCGGGCGTCCACCCGGCGCAGGACGGGCTGCACCACAGCATCCGCCCCCAGCACCTCGTGCAGCTGTTCGGTCGCCAGTGCGCAGTCACAGCTCAAACCCATAAACTGTGAGCCGGTATACCCCTTTTGACGGAACCTCTTCCAGAGCGGATGAGGAATAAAGTGCCTTACCGCCTCGCGCCAGAAGGGCAATCCCTCTGCGGGCAAGCCATCATGCTCGTCCTGAAAGAGCACTACCCGCCCTCCCTGACGCAGTGCGTCCAGCAACGCCGGGTGCCAAGCCGACGCGATGATTTGTTCCTGCTGCCCGATTTCCCCTTCGCTGACGCATCGCATGTCCCAGCCCAGCTTCTCCGCTCCGCGCAGCTTGTGGTGAGGGTCATACACCACCCACCGGCTCAGAACACCGGTATCCACCTGCGGATAACACCAGAGCTCCCAATCGTTCTGTATGACCTCTTCCCTGTCCGTCTTCAGGGTGCAGTGCAGGGTGAGTGGCTGCATCTGGCTCACCTCGGGCAATTTCATCTCCAGCGTCGCCACGGGCGCCAGCGAGCCAGCACGTATTGGCGTCTGAATGCCCTGCTCACCCTGCAGTAAGCTTCGTCCGTGTTCGTCACGCAGGCTCCAGCGCAGGATGCCCTTGCAATCGCATCGCCCGTGATGTGAGAGGGCAACGCGAGCCACAACGGTATCGCTGCTAAAGAAGTTCCACCAGTCCACGTACGATGGGCGGTCGCCGCCGTTGAGCCATTCCCTCCTGCGATGGAACTGCAGCAACAGCACATCATCGGCGTTGAACTTCCGCCACTCTGAGGCATCCCACTTGGGTTTGCCCAAGTCGTCAAAGACGCCCGAGGTAGCGATAGGCGTATCGCTGATACTCGTAATCACGTAGCCGCCAATCTCGCGGTACAGGCGTGTCGTCTCCACGGTCACCTTGCGGTGAAACATCGCCTGCCGTTCCGAGGAGAACTTGAGGGCATCACAGTAATCCGCGAAAAATCCATCCTGATTCAGCCTGTGCAGCTGCTCGATCACGTAGACATGCGGTCGTACGCCACGCGGGTTGATATCCTCGTTTTCTGTTGCCCACCAGGGCGCGACGCCGTCGTTTGCCTGCAGGAGAGCCGGTAAATCACGGAAGGTGTCACAATCGCAGTACTCGCCGAACAACCAGGGCATGGGTTCGCGCCCGCGCGGTGCGAAATAATCAAACAGAGGACGCAGGAACGGTAAATCGCAGTAGAAGTGGTTGTCGTAGAAGTCGGCGTACTCTTTGAGCAAGCCCTGATACGCCTCCCCGCCCCCGCTGTTGTCTCGCACCAGAGGACAATCGGTCAGACGCTTTACGAGCCGGTAGAGCTTCTCGAGGAAGGGTGCGCTTGCGCTGTCCGACAGCTCACAGCCCAGCGTCCAGGCGATAATGCTCGGATGCCCGCGCAGCTGCAGTACAATGCGCGTATACTCATCGACGACCTGCCTCTGGAACACCGGGGTAACCTCTGGCAGCCACATGGGCAACTCCACCCATGCGAACATGCCCATCGCGTCGCACAGGCGCAGATAGTGCACTGGCGGTACCCAGAGGCAGAACTTCACCATGTTGAAACCCATCTCGCGCAGCCGCGCGATCTCGGTGCGTACCTCGTCTTCTGTTGGGTTCGGCGCGAGATGCTGTGGATACCAGCCCCAGTGCAGGATGCCTCGTGGGTAGACAGGCTCTCCGTTAAGCAGGATGGTATCGCCTTTCACCTGCACCGTCCGCAGACCAACCGGGCGGGCAATCCGACAGGTATCCCCCCGCTGGTCGGTGATTTCCACCTCCAGACGGTACAGGTTCGGCGAATGGGGAGACCACCACTGCGGTTCCGGGACATCCAGTGGAACCCGGACATACCCGCGTTCCTCACACTGCACCTGTTTACTGCTGACCAACCCGCCATCAGGACGGTAAAGGCGCACGTCAAGACCGGCAGGGAGCTGTCCGCCACAGGATATCTCTACTTCCACCTGCTCCTTGCCCACCACGTTCGGATACAGGTCTTCTATCCATGCCTCCGGCGTACGAACGAGCCACGCTCGCTGCCAAATGCCACCAAATGTGCCGTACACGTACGGCAGGAATCCCGCCAGTGTCCGGGGCACGGGGTAGGTTTCGCCACCCGGCTTGACCACGCGCAGAGCGACAAAAGCCTTCCCACTCTCGAGATGGGAGGTGAGGTCACAGGCAAAGCTGTCCCACATCCCCACATGGGTTGCCAAACGGTGACCGTTGACCCATATCTGTGCGGCGTAGCTGACCCCTTCCAGCAAGAGCCATATCCTGCCCCGCTGCCAGTCGGCGGGCACCTCCACCTCCGTCACATACCATACGGGACCCTCAAAACGCGCGGAGACGCCCTCCTGTTCCCAGCAATGTGGCACGCGGACAGGTTTCCATTGCTCATCCAGAGAACGCGGAAGATACCACTGCTCGACCTCTCCCCTGTCTGCTTCGTCGGTGCGCATCCACCAGCGGGCACACTCTTTACGCCACATCCCTTCCCGGCACAGCGTGCTGAACGGCATCAAGAACCTCCCTTTCCTTTGCGAGCTGCTGTTGCGCTGTGCTGAACGCGGGGCAATCGGTGGGAATGTAACCTCCAGCGATAAGCCTCCTGTAACCATCCCGGTACCCGGTATACCGAGATGGCATACGGTCCCACCCACTCCCGCAGGATACGGTTGCGACGGCGCAACAGCTCGGGATAGTCCTTTCTCCACCACCACTCGCCCTGAATTCCATCCAGTACCACCACATGAGTTACCCCGTATCGCTCAATGGGGTCGGGATAGTTCGCCAGCCGCGGGATAACCAGCATGGTGGAAACGGGCGCATCCAGACAAAGCCCCGGTGCGCAGTTGCCGGCAACCACTGCGCCCTGCGGCAGAATATGTTCCAGCTTCTCGGCGAGATGCTTCAGGGTATACTGACGATTCTCATACCAGCTGGTGAAGTACCAGAGGTTCCATACCGCGATAACCGCCAGCGCTGCCGCCGGCGCCCACGCCAGAGAGAACTTGTTTTCCGAAAGCAGACGATGAAGTACCCACTGTATCACCGCCGCCAGTGGAAACGCCAGCCACAGGGTAAGGCTCACCACATCCCACGAGAAGGGAACCTGTAACAGAAACACCAGCGCAAAGTAGGTCGCGTATCCCAGCATCAGCGTGCGCAGCAGATGCGCCCACCACTCATGCGGTCGCCATACCATGCGGCTGATATCCGGCAAACGCACGATGCTGATGGCTGCCAGCGCGACAATGGCCGGGTAGACGGGCACGTAATACCGGCTCGGTGCATAGCGAATAAAGGAAAGCAGAGCGATGCCCAGCCACATCCACACCAGCAGGAACTCCACCGCACCGTTTCCCCGGCGCCGCTCCTCCCTGCGGAAAATCGCCAGCAAGGTGGTCGTGAGTGCCAGGAAGATAGTTACCGGCATGTGGGCAAACAGATAGCCCATCAACCCGTACTGATAGTTCAGCAAAGCGCGACGCACATCGGCATACGCCTCCATGAAATTGCGCGGCAGTATCTGGTAGGTCAGGTAGAAATCGCTCATGTGGCGATACTCGCGCCAGTGTGGCAACAGCCACACGCCCGCGTACAGCAGTCCCGCCATCAGCACGCCCCCGGCAGTTGCCGCGATCTCCCAGAGGGTATCCCGTTTGTGCGTCCGTCCGCTCCACCAGCTCGCCAGCAAAGGCGCGGGAATAAAGAACGCGCATAACGACTTGATGCTACAGGCGATGACGGTTAGCATCCCTGTCAGCATCGACCAAGCCAGCCCTTCTCCCCGACGAACCCACGTGTAAAACGCCAGCGCCAGAAACAGAGTCGCGGGCGTCTCCAGCAGCGCCATGCGATTGTACATCAGGTAGGCGTGTTCCCACGCCAGTATCAACGCTCCCAGCCACGCCACACGCTCTCCGAACGCCCGCCGCAACGCGGCATACATCACCAGCAACGTCAGCAGGCTACACACGACGGAGATGGCTCGCGCCTGCGGATAGCCCACCCCGAACAGTTGGAACACTGCCGCCTGCGCCGCGTGCACCAGCGGGCTGAGTACCATGTTGTTGAACTCATTGGTGCGTGCGTGTCCCAGCAGAACGGCATTGCGGGCGTTGTGCGTGTAAAAACCCTCGTCGGTGAGCAGACCGCTGCTCCAGCACAGGCGGAAGTCCGGGTCGGCATCCAGCGCCACCACCCGCGCCCACACCGCCAGCGCGGTCGCCACAAGCACCAGTATGACGATGGCTGCCCGTTTTTTCATGGCGGAACCGTCAACTCCTCACCGAATCGATCAACCGCAAGAACTCGGCAAAGTACGGATCGCTGTCACGCGGTCCGGGCGACGCCTCCGGGTGATACTGCAGGGTGAAGATGGGCAGCGATGTATGGCGCAAGCCTTCCACCGTGCCGTCGTTCAGGTTAATCTGCCACACTTCCATGCCCTTCTCCAGCCCGGAGGCGTCCACCGCGTAACCGTGATTCTGCGACGTAATCGTTACCTGTCCCGAAAGCAGGTCTTTGACGGGATGGTTGCATCCCCGATGTCCGAACTTCAGCTTGAACGTCTTCGCGCCGAACGCCGCACCCACCAGCTGGTTACCCAGACAGATGCCGAAGATGGGCACTTTGCCCACCAGCCGACGCACCTGCTGCACGATGTCCCCCAGCAGGGCGGGGTCGCCCGGACCGGGTGACAGGGCTACTCCGTCGGGATGCGTCGCCAGAATATCTTCTGCGGTGGCGGTGCACGGTAACACCGTTACCCGACTGCCCAGTGCAGCGAACCTCCTCAGAATATTGTACTTCAGCCCGCAGTCTATCAGCGTGATGCGATAGCGTGTGCCCGGCAGTTCCGGCGCGTCGGCAGGCTTCATGCCCTCTGCGTCCCAGACGTACGGCTCCGGTGTCGTCACCATCCGCACGTAGTTGAACTCATCGTAGCGGGGAGACGATTTCAAGTGCCGCCATGCCTCTTCACGGGTCAGCTCGGTGGTTAGAATGCCCATCATCACCCCTGCCGCCCGCAGTCGTCTTGTCAGCGCGCGTGTATCGATGCGGTGGATGCCGGGCACGCCCTTCGACCGAAGGTGATCGCGCAACGTCCAGCGCGCACGCCAGTTGCTCGGATGCTCGCACGCCTCCCGCACCACCAGCGCGGAAACCTGCACACGCCGCGACTCGTCGTCTTCCTCGTTAATGCCGTAGTTGCCGATGAGCGGATACGTCAGCGTGACAATCTGCCCGGCGTAAGAGGGGTCGGTCAATATCTCCTGATAGCCGGTCATGCCGGTGTTGAACACCACCTCCCCCACCACGGTGCCGGGCGCACCGATTGCCTCGCCCTCGAAGGTGATGCCATCCTCTAGAACCAGTATCGCTTTCACTCCAACCTCCCTGCCACGACCCTTCCCCCAAATACGGTCGCCACGATTTGCATGGCTTCCCACTCTTCCGGTGGCGTTGCCGCCGGATCGCGGCTCAATACGACAAAGTCTGCACGCTTTCCCGCCGCCAGTATGCCGGTATGTGCCTCGTCTTTGACCGCGACCGCCGAGCCAGCTGTATACAGACGGATAGCGGCGAGTGCACTCACTCGCTCCTCCTCTCCCAACACCACGCCGAGCGGGGTCTTGCGTTCCATCGCCGCGCGTACCCCGTCCAGCGGCGCACCGGGCACCACCGGACAGTCGGAACTGAACGCTACCCGCACGCCTGCACGCAGCAACGACGTTACCCGATTGAGCCGCCTCGCCCGTTCCTCGCCCAACCCGTACCGGTAAGCGTCGCCCAACCGCGCCACGAACTCCGGTTGCAATACTGCCACCACGCCCAACCTGCGCAGGCGGTCGATTAAGCCATCGTCCAGTAACATGCAGTGTTCGATGCGATGTCGCACATCTGCACGCGGCTGCGCCTGCATCGCCTGCGCATACAGGTTCAGTACCGTCTCAATCGCGCGGTCGCCGATGGCGTGCGTGGCGATTTGCCAGCCTGCACGGTGCGCCCCGACGATAAGCTCCTGCAACTCTTCCTCGCTGTGCAGCAGCATCCCCGTCGTGCCGGTATCCACGAAAGGCTCCTTCAGCGCGGCGGTGCGGGTGGTCAGCGCACCGTCGGCAAACACCTTGGCAATGCCCACACGCACGCCGTTGCTCCCTGTACCGATATCCTGTGGCTGCAGCCACCTCCCGTCACGCCGAAGCGCGGTTGCCAGAATCATCAGGGTCACGCGCAGGGGCGCGCCTTCGTTCACCGCCTGCACACAGGCAGCAATCTCCCCCTCTAGGTCGCCCCAGCCGGTACTGGCGTCCGAAGCTGCCGTGATGCCCTTCTCTGCCATCGCCTGCGCCGCCAGGTGGACGGCACGCACCCGCTGCTGATGCGACAGCGGCGGCTGGTGTCTGGTCACCAGGTCGGTCGCGCTCTCCAGCAGCACGCCCGTTGGCTCGCCATGCGCATCGCGCTCGATGCTGCCGCCGGGCGGGTTGGGAGTCTCGCGCGTGATGCCCGCTATCCGCAATGCCACCGAGTTCGCCACGCCCCCGTGCTTGCTGGTGTGTTCGATAAACACCGGCTTTTCGCAGCTCACCTGGTCCAAATCATGGCGAGTCGGATGTCTGCGTTCCGCCAGGCGGTTCTGGTCGTAAAAGCTGCCTACAATCCAAGCGGCGTCCGGATGTTCTTCCGCCCAGCGGCGCAGTTGCGCAACCAGCGAAGGGATGTCGGGCGCATACTCTGGGCTCAGATTCGCCGCGCTCAAATCCAGCCCATACGCCAGAATGTGGCAGTGGCAGTCATTGAAGCCCGGCACCACAAACAGCCCTCCGCCGTCCACGCGCTTCGCAGACGGGTAGCGTGCCGCCAAATCGGCGGCGTCACCCACTGCCAACAGGCGTTCCTCCAGCCAGACCATCGCGCTGGCAATGGGCTGTTCTTCGCCCATCGTGTAGATAGTGACGTTTTTCAGAAGCGTTTCGGGCATCTTGTGTTTTTTACCTCACCCCCTGCCCCTCTCCTATAAGGAGAGGGGTGCTGCTCCCCCTTCCCTCGTAGGGAAAGGGGATGGGGGGTTAGGTCCCCACCTCCCGATACACCACCTTGCCCCCTACCATCGTCAACACCGGCTTGCCCAGCACCTCCCAGCCCTCGAAGGGGGTGTTGCGCGATTTGGAACGGAACTGCTCGGCGCGAACTGTCCACCTCCGCTCCAGGTCGAACAGTGCGATGTCGGCAGGCGCTCCCGGCTTCAGCGTGCCTCCGCGCAACCCGAGCACCTTCGCCGGCTGGCAACTCATCTTCTCCACCAGCGCGCTCACGCTCATCCTGCCCGTCGCCACCAGCTCGGTGTAGGAGATGGCGAACGCAGTCTCCAACCCCACAATCCCAAACGGCGCGAGTGCAAACTCCTGCGCTTTCTCGTGATGGGCGTGGGGGGCGTGGTCGGTGGCGATGGCGTCAATCGTACCGTCCAACAGCCCTTTGATGATGGCGTCGCAGTCCGCCTGCGTGCGCAGGGGCGGGTTCATCTTGGCATTGGTGTTATAACCCATGCACGCTTCGTCGGTCAGCGCGAAATAGTGCGGGCAGGTTTCGGCGGTGATGGGTGCGCCGCGCTCCTTTGCCCAGCGGATGACCTGCACCGCCCCCACCGTCGAGACGTGCAGGATGTGCAGACGGCAGCCGGTATACAGGCTCATCAGGCAGTTCCGCGCCACCTGTATCTCCTCCGCTACCGCAGGCATCCCGCGCAAGCCCATGATGGTGGCGGTCAGCCCCTCGTTCATGCTGGCATCACGGGTCAGCGACTTATCCTCACAGTGGGTCATCACCGTCAAGCCCAGCTGTGCGGCGTACTCCATCCCCCGCCGCAGCACTTCCGCCAACTGCAGCGGGTAAGCATCATCCGTCACCGCAACCGCTCCCGCCTCCTTCAGCGCCGCCATCTCGCTTAAGCCTTCTGCCTGCAGGCCCTTCGTGATGGCAGCCACCGGATACACTCGCGCGACGCCGACCTCTTCCGCCCGCTTCAGCAGTCCGCGAATGACCGACGGTTCGTCCAGCGGCGGGTCGGTGTTGGGCATGCAGCACACCGCGCTGAAACCTCCGGCAACCGCTGCCGCCGTGCCCGATTGCACATCCTCTTTATACTCATAACCCGGCTCACGCAGGTGGGTGTGCAGGTCTATCAGCCCCGGCGTCAGCAACAGCCCGGAACAGTCTATCACTTCGCAGCTGCCCACATCGTAGGGCGCGCTATCGTCGGTGATGGCAAGGATGGTGCCGTCCTCCACCACCACGTCCGTCACTCGGTCGATGCCCTGTGATGGGTCGCAGACGTGCGCTTTTCGGAAAATGGTTCTCATGCCGCTGCCTCCCCGCCCAGAAGATGGTAAAGCACCGCCATTCGGATGGCGACGCCGTTGGTTACCTGCTCCAGAATGACCGAGCGCCCGCTGTCCGCCACGTCGTCGGCTATCTCCACGCCGCGGTTCATGGGACCCGGGTGCATGACGATGCAGTCCGGTTTGGCAACCTCCAGCGCACTGGCGCTGACGCCCCATTGTTGCGCGTACTCGCGCAGGCTTGGCAGTAACCCACGCTCCATTCGCTCCTGCTGCAGGCGCAGCGCCATCACCACATCCGCGTCTTTCAGCCCCTGGCGCAAATCGGTGTACACCTCCACCGGCAATCGGTGCACCTCGCGCGGCAACAGCGTGGCAGGCGCGACGAAGCGTACCTTCGCGCCCATCTTGGTCAGCCCCCACAGGTTGCTTCGTGCCACGCGGCTGTGCGCGATGTCGCC
>JAPWUZ010000129.1 GCA_028275265.1 Armatimonadota bacterium
TGGGGCTCGGTATCATGATGTATACCGAGGACTATGACGGCGTCTACCCCATGGGCTACTACTACGAGCTCAGCGGCCCGACGCAGGGGCGGCGCGTACAGTGGTGCTACATGATTCAGCCCTACGTGAAAAACACGGGCATCTTCAAGTGCCTGACCGATTTCGAGCCGACCCCGCCAGCAAGCAGCCGAGGCTACCCCGATTTGACCGTGCCAGAGCTCAGCTACATCCCCAATTATGCGGTGATGCCAGCACACGATGGAGGAACGGTCAACTGCGCAGTCGTAGGCACGCCGGCGAGCGTGATTGTTCTCGCGGAGAAACAATACAAGATAGGCACGAGGGTGCTTAAGTCCTACGCGGGAACTTCAGGCTTCTACCCGGACACTCCAAACAACGATCCGTACTGTCGTGTCACCGTCGACCGAGTGCGCGCGGCGATTGCGGTACCCAGCGACCGCAACTACAAACTGGCTCGCGTCGCGTTCTTCCGACACGCAGGCGGGTCTAACTTCGTATTTGCGGACGGGCATGCCAAGTGGTACCGCATGGAACAGACACTCGGAACAAACTTTTTGTGGGGTGAGCGCTATTATGCAGGTAGCGGCACCCTGCTGGACGAGGCTACTTGCGAGAGCCTGATGCCACCGTTTTAGTGCTGAGGTAGGGACAGCTGGAGACCCCGATCCGGGTCTCCAGCGTGATTACGATGACCCGTGAGAAAGAGGATTGGGAGGTTCGCTTGCGCGGCATCGGCAAGAGAGAAACACCAAGGTTATCCCAGACGGGGGAGTGGGCTAATGTTGGTCTTCCCGTACGGGGTTGGCTGATTCACACGCCAGACAAGGACTACATCGACCGTGTACTTGCCGCAGCCCCTCGCTATGGCATCAATCATCTGGACATTTCGCATAACTTCGTCCACAACATCGATGAGATTTTAGAACGTCCGGGGCTGGCAGAGCTGGTCGAGCAGACAGCGCGACGCTGCATCGAGCTGGGGATAGAGGCTTTCGTCTGGTCGCACGAGTTTAACACTCGACAGCCCAACTTAATCCTGAACCCAGCGAAGCCCGAGGGACGCGCCTTTTGGGAATCGCGCAAGCAAGCTTACCGGGATGCGCTGAAGCGATGCCCATCGGTCGCAGGCGTCGTGCTGATGTTCGGCTCGTGCCCGACGGAAATCTGGGATCCGCGCATCACCGACCCTTACTGGACGCGGTTGTCCTGGCCCCAACGGGTTCGCCGCGTGACGCAGGTTGTGCAGTCGGTGGTTTGTGGCGAGATGCGGCGCAAGCTGTGGGTGCGGGACTTCAATCACGGTCCCGCCGAGCTACGGGCGCTTATAGACGGGTTGCGCGACCTGCCAGGCATCACCGTTTACTCCAAAGCGGAGCCACAAGACTTCCAGCTGTTCTACCCTCACTCGTTCTCCATCGGCGCGTATGGTCGGACACCCCAGGTGATTGAAGTTGACCTCAATGGGGAATACTGGGGTCAGTCTCTGGTGCCCGTTTCCCTAGTCAGTTATCTTCGGTATCGGATAGGGTATGGATTTCGGAAGGGGGTGAAAGGTGCGGTTGGTCGCATTGACACCTACGACAGGAGAGTGCTGGGCACACCATCTGAGATCAACCTTTACGCATTTAGCCGGCTTCTGGAAAATCCAAAAACCGCCGAACAAGAGATATACGACGGCTGGCTGAAGCAACGCTATGGTTTGACCCCGCGTAGCCCGGCGGCGCGCCGATTGCAGACCATTTTGCAACGAACTGTTCTTATGGTAAAGGCGACCTATTACACGTTGGGTTTCTGGACACCGAAGAACCAGTCCTCCATGCCATCGTCGATGGCGTCTATCAGCCGTGCCATTGTGTCGAAGAGTACGGCTCAGTGGAATCCGGCGGCGAAAGCGACAGAGGAACGATTAAGTAACCCGGATTTGCCCACCGTGCAGGCGATTCTGGCGGAGAAGGAACTCGGTGTGACCATTGCGGAGCAGAATCTGGTCGAGCTGAGAGGGCTTCGGAGTGCCCTCCGTCCAGACGACTATCAAAGCCTGACCAAGTATTTCGCTGGCGCCGTCGAGGTGGCACGGCTGTATCAAGCGGTGGCGCGTGCTTACTGGCTAACCCGTCTCGTTGAACTCAGGTGTGCCTCCAAGTCGGAGGAAGAGCAGGCGTGGGCAGCCTATCAGCAACTTCTGCAATGGGCAGAGCGGGTCGAAGCAGGCAGAGTGCCCTTGCCAGGTGGACCTTTACAGGAGGCTGCGAAGCTGAGGCAGTTGGCTGCAGATGTAGAGCGAGCGCTTCGGAGCGCACAAACTGAACCGCGCTCCGAGTCGCTTCCCGAACAATAAGGGGATTACTGCTCCTCTGCACGAATCCAGTCTATCTCCACCTCGGTGTTGGTGGCAGAGCCGGGATCGAGACGGATAGCAGTAATCGTTTGCCCGCGCCAGAGCGGGTGCTCCCCAACGGGCAGAACCACCTTGTGCCACTCGCCGTCCAGCGGTAACTCGAACCGTATCACCTTGCTCTCGTCAAAGCCGGGCGAGCTAAGGGTTGTCCAGTAGAACTGGGCACCGCGATTGCCCGTGCCACGCAGGCGGATGCGGATATAGCGGATAGAGTCACCGTCCAGCCGGCACAGTGGACGCACCATATACGGGTCGCCACCGGTGGAACGAGTCAGCAGCGAGCCGTGCCGAACCTGCAACGGCTCCAAGTCGTTCGCTGCCTCCCAGCCTTCGGTGTCCTCTTCGAACTCGAACCTGAGCTGCGTCATGACGCGAGGGAATGCTGGTATGTTCGCCCTCTGCACACCGCGAACTTCCACCGTGACCTCCGCGTCCGAAGCGAGCCATACTACCAGTGCACGGTGCGCCTGCGAGTACTTCCAGCAGCTTTCCGCACGAGATTCGGGAGTCAAACGCTCCACCTCCGGCAAAGGTTGTCCCCGCAACAGAACCTGCGCCGGACGAGACACGCCGCTTATCAGCAGGTTGCCGCGCTCGCCTTTCGGGTGGCGCAGCACCACGCGCAGGGTCTCACCCGACTCGCTTGCCTGCATTTTCACCGCGCGACTGCTGACACGGATGCCGCTGGGAAGGCGCAGGGTGCGAGGCTCTTCCTCATGCCCCAGAAAGTGATAGACGTTTTTGAGTATCTGGCGCGGGGCAAAGTCCCACGCCGCGCGCGCATTGGTAATGGTATGGTAGCTGTCGGGCCACAGGGCAAGGTTCTTGCCGGAAGTGGATTGCTGGTACATGGCACAGCGCGTGATGCCAAGCGCGACCTGCTTCCACAACGCCGGAGCGGTTTTGTCGGTTTCGCATAGCTTCAGCAGCGCGTAGGCATAACGCAAGCCGTTCCACTGCACGATGTTACCGAACCAGCTCGCCATGTACAGGCTCGCCCCGAAGACAGGGATAGAACCGTAGCGCATCCAGGGCTTTCCGGGTGCGTTCCACACATAGACGAAGGGCAATCCTGCCCGTGCCCAACGGCGCGCTTCCGTGAGCCAGTGCGGGTTACCGCTGAACCAGTAGCCCTCGATATAAGCGTCGATGGCATCGGCGGCGGTGAGGATGTCGGGAGTATGCACCGGCACCTCCCACACCTGCGCCGCGCGCGGGATGGTGAAGCGACGCATGAACTCCAGCGTCTTCGCCCCGGCGCGATACGCCTCCACGCTGCCGGAGATTCGGGCGTAGCGCAAAATCTCATAGGCATTGCGAGCGCACGTACCCAGCTCCACCGCGTCGGGTGGTCCAAGCAGGTGGTAGTCGTAGCCCTTGAACACGCCCTGGTCACGCCGGTCGGCGTCGAAGCCCCAGGAACCATCGGTGTTCTGGGACTGCATCAGCTCCAGTGCCCGAGAACGCAGGAAAGACAGGGTGTTCTCGGTATCACCATGCTCGAACTGCATGTCCTCCGCCTGCGGAACGCCCACCATACTCACCCGAGGTTGGGTCTTTGCCACCAGCGCGCGCCACGTTGCAGCTTCGGGATGGTTGGGCAGGATGGTCAACGCCTTCAACAGGTCATACACATAGTCCAGCCGAAAAGCCGGGCGCGACCATATCCCCGGTCCACCCTGAAACGGCAGCCAGCCTTCCTCG
The DNA here is from genome assembly GCA_028275265.1 of Armatimonadota bacterium. Lineage (GTDB taxonomy): Bacteria > Armatimonadota > HRBIN16 > HRBIN16 > HRBIN16 > HRBIN16. The sequence continues at coordinate 4,124 of JAPWUZ010000129.1, forward strand.
TCCGAGACCCACAACGAATCGGTATACGCCTTCATGCTCCAGGCAATCTGCCTCAGGTCATCACCCTGCGGGGCAGGTAGCGGCGGGTCCGGACGGAAGTGCGCGAACCAGGCATCTACCACGCTCAGCGCGTCCTTCGCCTGAGGATGGACGACCACAAGCGCGCTGAGACGCAGGTAGCCATCGGGCGTCACACGGAAGGGCTTTTCCGCTGTCAGACGATTCTCACCCAGCCCCGCAGGCACGTTGGGCGCCATAAGACCTAACCGGTGTGTCGCCGTCCCCTTTAGCCTGTCGGGTACGGCAAACACCGGCTGCGGCATCCTCTGTCCTTTAGCCCAGCTGTCATGCACATCCCACAGTAACCCCACCGCTGCCATCGGCGTTTTCACGCCCATCGCGGGGATGGTTACTTTGTGCGGGTGGGGCACGAAGCGAATCCGGTCGGGGTGGTCGGTGGCGATGTCCAGGTCGCTGCTGCTCACCTCGTGCGCGGTCAACCACTCCAGACCGGGGAAGAGGGCTTCCTGTTTGGCATCGGCGGTGCTACCGTCCCCAACCAGTAGCACAGGTCCCTCAAACGCCAGTACATCGCGCGGCTTGTCAGGAACGCAGGCGTACTCCATCTTGAGGGTGTGCACGTCCACAAAGCGAACGCGGAGCGTGAAAGTCCAGCGCGCGCCAGCGCGGTCGCGTGTGCTGCTGCTAAGCCTGACCGGAGCGTACGAGACTGTTCGCCCAAGTGCTGAATAGTGTGCGAAGAGCCGTTGCACCGAGCCATCGGGTAGTTTCACCACCACGCTGCCCAGGTGAGGCATTCGCGCCACCACCCGGCTGCCCACGCGCAGTTCGCCAATGGTGCGGTCAGACCCCTGCCGTATCCACAGCGCACCCGCCACCCGATGCGCGGGCCGGTTGATGGCATCGGTAACGGTAAGCGTGCCTGTGGAGTTTTGCGAGGATGTCTCCGGCGCGCGCAGAGCGCAATGCACCTGCCACTCGCCCAGCGAAGAGCCAGCGCGTATCTTCCAGCGCACAGTTGCCTTTCCTCCGGGCGCAATTGGTGCCACCTTCTGCATGTTGCTTCCCACAACGGTGAGCGGAACGCGGGAAGGCAAGGCGCAGCGCAACTCCACCCCTTCCGCGATAGCCACACCCCGATTGTGCACCGTCGCCACGATTTCAGCGGTTCCTCCGGGTGCAACCATCGCGGGCTTCATCAGCACGCTCTGCAGCTCCACCCGCGGTGCGAGCCGGAAGGTTTCTTCCGCACGCTCTTTACCATCAGTAGCCGTCAGATACAGGGTGGAAGGTTTCAGCACACCCTGCACCCGCCACCGAAAGGTAATCCCATCCCCGGGCGCCGCAGTGCGAGCTTCCGGTACGCGCAGAGGCTCTACACGCCAGCCATCGGGGGCACGCACCGTCACTTGCACCGGCTGAGAAGGGGTATCGCCTGCATTGGTGATGGAGAAGGTAAACATGCCTCCCCTATCAGGAGCGGATGCATCGGGATAGAAGTGCATCTTTTCGAACTGTAGCACCGCCCCGACACGTTCCACATATTCCATATCGTCCACAATCAGCACGGCAGGTCCACCCGTCAGCCGCACGCCCACGTGCACCCATTTCACCTTCGGGTTGTCCGTGAAGTCATAGACCAACTTGCCCTGATGCCATCGACCGTCGCCCGCATGTTGATGCGGTATCTGGTAAATCGCCCTCGACGAGCCGGTGTCCTCGAAGGGGCGCGTGCTCATCGGGATAACCTGAACACTCACCGACGCGCCCGGCGAAGCGGACACCAGCTTGTACCAGAAGACGATGCCCCCTCTGCGCTCGGCAAGCATCTTACCCTGTTGCCCGCTGTCGGGCATCCAGTCGCGGTTCAAGCCGATTTCGGGCGGCACGTTTGGTCCAGCGCCGCGCTCGAAGCGCAGGGCATACTTGCCCGAGTGGGCATCGGTGGTCACAGTCACCGTTTCGCCCAGCAGCTGCCAGTCGACGGGTCTGCCCTGTGCATCCAGAATCTCGAATCCGCCGTTGGTCACAGGGTTTTGCGCGAAGCACAGCGTGCAGCCAATCATGAACAGAACAAGCACCGGCGTTCGGGACATCTTTGCACTCCTCCTGTATCATTCACATACAATGCCTTCTTGCCCTGATGCCCGCTCTCCTGCCCTTGCAAAGCCCCCGTTGCTCACGCTATACTGGTAGCGTAAGGACTTTGTCGCCCCGAGCGTGAACCGAGGGTGCAGATGCAGACCACGAAAGCGAAGAAAAAACAGTATCAACAGGTAGTGCGTGAGTTTCACCAAAGGATCGAAGACGCACTGGGGCAACCCGTTCAAGTTGTTCTGTTTGGCTCGTGTGCGCGCGGCACGGCAACCGAGGATTCCGACGTCGATGTTCTGGTGGTTGTTTCTCATCTCGACGCCCGTACCGAAGACATCATCGGCGACATCGCCTGGGAAGTGGGTTTCGAAACGGGGCTTGTGTTCTCAGCCATTCCGTTGTCCGAACAACAGCTCAGTCTGCTGCGGTACTCTCCCTGGTTCCAGTCGGTGCAGCGCGAGGGCATCCCGCTATGACTGAAGAACAGCGTACCTTGATACAGTATCGTCTCCATATGGCGGAAAAGACGTTACAGGATGCCCACTTATTGTATACACAGGGAGGCAGCTTGTGGAGCGTCGTAAACCGAGCTTACTACGCTATGTTCTACGCGGTGCTTGCTCTGCTCATCTCCGTCGGTCAAGGCGCATCCAAACACGCGCGGGTTATCGCCCTCTTTGACCAGCACTTCGTGAAACCCGGTGTATTGCCCAAAGAGACCAGCCGCTGGTTGCACCGAGCCTTCGAGCTGCGCCAGCGAGGAGATTATTTAGAGACAGCCGTGCTTGACGCAACAAGAACAGAAGAGGTCTTACAATGGGCGCGGACATTCGTAGAGCAAGCAACAACCTACCTGCGAAGCAATTGGCTATCGGATAACCAGCCTTAGCAGATGTTGCGACCACGCCCGTGCTACCCTTGCAAAGCCCCCGTTGCTCACGTTATACTGATACTACTGCAACGCTCGGCAACGGGGGTCTGTGATGGAAGAAAAATATCAGCCACAACAGATAGAACAAAAATGGCAAAAACGCTGGCAGGAAGCGCAGCTGTTTCGTGCAGAAGATTTCAGCCCGAAGCCCAAGCTGTATGCTCTGGACTTCTTCCCCTATCCT
>JAPWUZ010000278.1 GCA_028275265.1 Armatimonadota bacterium
ATTCCCACCGACGCCTTCTGCCGCTACAAACACATGAAGGGCTTTAACGTGCTGCACCCGATGGGCTGGGATGCGTTCGGTCTACCTGCTGAAAACGAAGCCATTCGCAAGCGTTCCCATCCCAGCAAGACGGTGCCACGCTACATCGCCAATTACAAGCGGCAGATGAATATGATTGGCATCTCCTACGACTGGAGCCGCGAGATTAACTCCAGCTCGCCGGATTACTATAAATGGACTCAGTGGTTCTTCCTGCTGCTCTACAAACGCGGGCTGGCATATCGCTCCACTGCCCCCGCCAACTGGTGTCCCTCCTGCAAGACGGTGCTGGCGAACGAAGAGGTGGAGGGGGGCGCGTGCTGGCGGTGTGGCAGCATCGTCGAGAAACGCGACCTGCCCCAGTGGTTCTTCAAGATTACCGAATATGCGGAGCGGTTGCTGAACGATTTGGATCTGATTAACTGGCCCGAAGGCATCAAGATGATGCAGCGCAACTGGATTGGGCGCAGCGAGGGCGTGGAGTTCGAGATGCAAATCGCCGATGCGCAGGGCAAGCCGTCGGGCAAATCCTTCCGCGTGTTCACCACGCGCGTGGACACCACCTTCGGCATGTCCTTTGCGGTGCTGGCGCCGGAGCATCCGCTAGTTCTGGAGATTACCACCTCCGACCGCCGCGCCGAGGTAGAGGCTTATATCGCCCGCAGCCAGCGTGAGACGGAGATCGAACGCCTTTCCACCGAGCGCGTGCGCGATGGCGTGTTTACCGGAGCCTACGCGATCAACCCCGTGAACGGTCAACTGGTGCCCATCTTCATTGCCGACTACGTGCTGATGGGTTACGGCACGGGCGCGATTATGGCAGTGCCCGCACACGACGAGCGCGACTTCGACTTCGCCAAACGCTATGGACTGCCCATTCCGGTGGTCATCGCCCCGCCCGGCTGGAACGGCGAGCCACTGGAGCAGGCATACACCGGCGAGGGCACCATGGTCAATAGCGGCGAGTTCAGCGGATTGCCGAGCGAAGAGGGTAAAAAACGCATCGCCGACTGGATGGAGGCGCGAGGCATCGGCAAGCGGCGTGTCAACTACCGCCTGCGCGACTGGCTGATTAGCCGACAGCGTTACTGGGGCGCGCCCATACCCATCATCCATTGCCCAAAGTGCGGCGAAGTGCCCGTACCGGAGGACCAGCTGCCCGTGCTGCTGCCCGACGTGGAACACTATGAGCCTACGGGCACCGGCAAATCCCCGCTGGCGAACATTCCCGAGTTCGTCAACACCACCTGCCCGCAGTGTGGCGGCCCCGCCGAGCGCGAGACCGATACGATGGGTGGTTTTGCCTGCTCCTCGTGGTACTTCCTGCGCTTCGCCAGCCCACGCGAGAAAGACCGCCCCTTTAACCCCGACGCGGTGCGTTACTGGCTGCCCGTCGATGTGTATGTGGGAGGAGCCGAGCACGCGGTAATGCATCTGCTGTATGCCCGCTTCTGGGTGAAGGTCATGTACGACGCGGGGCTGGTGCACTTCGTCGAGCCGTTCCTGACCCTGCGCAATCAGGGAATGGTGCTGGCGCCTGACCCCGATAACCCCGACGTGATGGTGAAGATGTCCAAGTCGAAGGGCAACGTGGTCACGCCCGATGCGGTGGTGGAGAAACACGGCGCGGACACCCTGCGCCTGTACGAGCTGTTCGTTGCCCCCTTTGACCAGGCGATCGAGTGGCGTGAGGAGGGCGTCAGCGGCGCGAACCGCTTCCTGCACCGTGTGTGGCGGCTGGTGCTGGACGCCATTCCACACTATCACCGCGACTGGAAAGAGAAGTTGCAGGGGGCGGAGCTGAGTGCGGACGAACGCAAACTGCGCCGCAAGACGCACCAGACTATTAAGAAGGTCGGTGAGGATATCGAGGATTTCCGCTTCAACACCGCGGTGGCGGCGGTGATGGAGTGGGTGAACCTGATGTACGACCTGAAGGACTCGCTGATCACCTCACCCGCTTTCAGCGAGGCGATACACTCGCTGATACTGGTGCTGGCGCCGTTTACCCCGCACATCGCGGATGAGCTGTGGGAGCGGCTGGGCAACGAAGGCTTTACCTACAACGAGCCGTACCCCGAGTACGACGAGGCGGTCGCGGCGGCGGAGGAGGTGAACATCGTCGTACAGGTCAACGGCAAGCTGCGCGATGTGCTGGTGGTACCGGTGGACACCCCGCAGGAGGACCTGGAGAGGCTCGCGCTGGCTAGCCCGAAGGTGCAACAATTCACCAACGGCAAAACGGTGAAAAAGGTGATTGTGGTACCGAACAAGCTGGTAAACGTGGTAGTGGGATAAGATTACGGACAGGCCGGATAGCCGGCATCATTGCGCCCCTCTGGAGGGCGAGGCTCCAGCCGAGCCGTTTGGCATGTTTTTTCGGCTCACCAGGAGGTTCGCCCTCCAGATGCCATGAACATCTTCTGGAGGGCGGCGATCCCGCCGAGCTGCTGAGAAATGTGCCCTCTGGCAGCCTGAGGCAATGTCACGCCTTTATATACCGCCGAATATAGCTTCTTTGCCGATATTCCGCCACCAGCTTCTGGTCTATCGGATAGTTGCCGTATTTGCGCGCTGCCTCCACCATCGCCAGGTAGTTCTCCGGCTTGACGGCAGGGTGAATAGAGTTACTGGACGCCAGAATGTGTCCCCCGCCCGGCGAAGCTTTAGCAATGGTCTCTTTGACCGCTTCTTCTACCTCCTCGCGTGTGCCCTGCGTCAGCACTATCGAGCAATCCACATTCCCGATGACCGCGATACGGTCGCCGTAACGCGCCTTCACCTCCCCGATGTCCATACCCGCCAGCGGCTCGATGGGGTCGATGGCATCGATACCGGCGTCCACCATCATATCCATGATAGACCAGATGTTGCCATCAGTATGCTTGATGAAAGGCACGCCCATCTCATGCGCGGCATCGATACTGCGTTTCAGGTAAGGCAAAATAAACTCGCGGAAGTGGTTTGGACTCATAATCAAGCCGTGCGCGGTAGCATAATCATCACCTGACACGATAGCGTCCGCACCTTCGCGGATGGCGCGGCGCATCAAGCGTATCTTGTAGTCGATGACCATCTCTGCCAGCGTATGCGCCAGGTCGGGGTCATCGAAGTAGTCCACCAGCAGATTCTCCATCCCGCCGCGCAGATAGTGAGGAAACTCGAAGCCGTCGTGCGTCAGGAAGACGATGGCTTTGCGCCCCTTGAACCGCCGCACCGCCTCGCGCAGGGAACGCAGGCGATGTGGGGCATCGGGGTCGGGAGGAGTATAGTGCTTGAGGTCTTCCCGGGAGCGAATGGGCCCCTCAATCGGGTAAGGGATGCCGAAGTCGGTAACGCCCCAAATAATGCCCCATTCGTCGCGTACAATCTGTTGTGTGCCTTCCACAATGGTGCGCCCCCGCCAGACCACCTCCGATTGCTGTGCTGAGCCGAGCAGCTGCAGTTGCATGTCCTCGAAGATGGTGATACCGTCCAGATGGTCCATCTCCGCAAGGTCTTCCAGCGACTTTGCCCCGACTGCGGAAAGGGTCGGTTCGTTCACAATGAGTTCCCACAGGGGGACCCTGTCGGGTTC
>JAPWUZ010000087.1 GCA_028275265.1 Armatimonadota bacterium
CTTTCGATGAGGCGATGGATTACGGTCAGATTGCTTACAACCTTTCGAAAGGACGGGGCTTCGTCACCAACAACATTGTTCCTCTGGGGTTGTATTACTGGAAGGACGTGCGCAAGGCGTACGACATAGAGCACGGTCCGCTTTATCCGTTGTTTCTGGCTCTACTCCTGTACCGGGGCACACAGGACAGCACCCTCGCGCTCGGTTCGATGATATGGTTTGTGCTCAGCCTGGTGCTGGTGTACTTTGTGGGGAAACGCCTGTTTAGCCCGTCGGTGGGATACTGGGCGGCGGCGATACTGCTGCTGACAGATGCTGCCTTGTCGACGCTGGCGATTTCGGGACTGCCTGCGGCGATGGCGGGTTTTCTGTTGCTGGCAGCCTGCTACTTACTTTACCGCCCCAGCGAAGTAACTGTTGACCCTGCCACTGGCGACACGGGCGAAGTCTGGCAGGAACGCCGTCCCCGCCGCAGTTTCTGGGCAGGAGTGGTAGCTGGCATGGCATACCTGACCCAAATCTCGTTGTGGGTGCTGGTCATCCCCGCCAGCATCTACCTAGCTCTCACCAATCCCGAACGCCGCAGCAAGCACGTGGCGCTGTTCCTGCTGGGATTTGCGCTTATCAGCCTGCCCTACTGGATACGCAACCTCCGGCTCTTCGGCAATCCGTTTTTCAACCTGCGTGTGTACGAAATCGGTATGGCAACCAAACCCTACCCCGGCTACTCACTCTACCGGAAATACGAGGAAAACTCCCGTCCTCCAAGCCCGGTCTCCATCTTTCGCGAGTATACCCAGCAGGTTCTGGGCAAGTGGACGCGCAACCTGCGCAACGGCGTCTACTCGCTGATGACTTTCCCGCACCCGGTTGTGATGGCGTTGGCGTTTGCTGGTCTGTTTATCCCAATGCGCCTGCGTGCACTCGCGATGTGGCGAAACATGATATGGTGGACCGCCGTGCTGTTGCTGCTGGGCAGTTCCTTTGGCGTGCCTGGGAGCAACACACTGGCAATGCATTGTTTCGCAGCGACTTTTGTGCTGCTGGCTGTCGGGAGCCTGCAGGAGCTGCTGGAGGCACTGCTTGGCGAGGACGCACTTCGCGCCTGGCGCGTGGCTCTGACCGGTGTGGTGCTGGTTGCCATGCTGCCTCTGGCGTTTGCCCTCCTCTTTCGCGAGCCGAAGCCGCCGCGCGATGAGGTGATGGCATTCGCAGTGCTGTCGCAACGTCTGAACCGCCTGATAAGCGAGAAGAAGCAACGCAATCCGAACGCGAAGATCGAGATGCCTCTGGTGGGCATTTCCGATGTACCGTGGCGGGCGGCGTGGTACACCCACCATATCTGGGCGTGGCTACCGGAGACGCCGATGGTAGAGGTGCCGGTGCAGATTGGGCAAGGGGAGAACCGGTATACGGTGAACCAGCAGTTACCGAACATGCAAGCTATCGGTGAGGTGCTGCGCAAGGTGCAACCGCAGTTTGCCATCCTGACACCAATGGTCGGCAGTCCCCCAGATGGCGAGCGGCTACAAGGTTGGGCATCGCACTACGAAACCGCTCGGCAGCTGGTCTTTCGGTCATACTTTACGGCGAACGACAGGGACAGGCTAGCTCTCGTGCAGGTATGGAGGCAGCAACGTCGTGTGCCGTATGAGCCAGTCATTGGAGCCATGTATCCCATTCCCCAGCCGACAGGCGCCCGAACAGTAATCGGGTTGGAGCCGCCGCGCTGGATACTGTTCATCTATTCGCCCCAGTAGAAAAAGGGGACGGGCATCGCCCGTCCCCTCATTGCTGAGCAATCCCCTGCTTTAGTACGAGGGTGCTCCAGATGCGGACTTCTCTTCTTCCTTCTTCTCCGCGACCAGCGCCTCGGTGGTGAGCAACATGCCCGCGATGGAGGCGGCGTTCTGCAGCGCTGAGCGAGTCACCTTCGCCGGGTCGACGATACCCGCCTTGATCATGTCCACAAACTCGCCCTTCGCCGCGTCATAGCCGTGCCCCTTCGGCAAGGTCTTAATCTTCTCCACGATGACCGAGCCTTCCGCACCGGCGTTCGAGGCGATCAGGCGAGCTGGCTCCTCCAACGCACGCTTCACGATATTGATGCCGGCGAGCTCGTCACCTTCTGCCTGCAGCGCCTCCACCGCAGGAATGACGTTCAGCAGGGTAACACCGCCGCCGGGCACGATGCCCTCTTCCACCGCCGCGCGGGTCGCCGACAGTGCGTCTTCAATGCGGTGCTTCTTCTCCTTCAGCTCGGTCTCGGTGGCGGCACCCACCTTGATGACCGCCACGCCGCCGGCCAGCTTCGCCAGCCGCTCCTGCAGCTTCTCGCGGTCGTAATCGGAGTCGGTCTCCTCAATCTGCCGCTTAATCTGCGCGATGCGTCCCTGCACCGCCTGTGGGGAGCCCGCGCCCTCCACGATGGTGGTCTCCTCTTTGGCGACGATGACCTTCTTGGCGCGTCCGAGCATGGAGATATCCACGTTCTCCAGCTTGATGCCCAGGTCCTCGGTGATGAACTTACCGCCGGTGAGGATGGCGATGTCTTCCATAATCGCCTTGCGCCGCTCACCGAAGCCGGGCGCCTTCACCGCCGCCACGTTCAACACGCCGCGCAGCTTGTTCACCACCAGCGTTGCCAGCGCCTCGCCTTCCACATCCTCGGCGATAATGAGCAGAGGGCGTCCCATGCGGGCGGTCTGCTCCAGAATGGGGATGAGGTCCTGCACAGCGCTAATCTTCTTCTCATACAGCAGGATAAACGGCTCCTCCAGCACCGCCTCCATACGCTCGGGGTCGGTCACGAAGTAGGGCGAGATGTAACCCTTATCGAACTGCATTCCCTCGACCAGCTCGAGCGTAGTTTCGGTGCCCTTGCTCTCCTCCACGGTAATCACGCCGTCCTTGCCGACCTTCTCCATAGCATCGGCAATCAGCTCGCCGATCTTCGGGTCGTTGGCGGAGATGGTGGCAACGTTCGCGATTTCATCGCGGGTCTCCACAGGGGTTGCGATCTTGCGGATTTCCTCCACCGCTGCCTCTACGGCGCGGTCGATGCCCTTCTTCAGAAGCATGGGGTTCGCGCCTGCCGCGACGTTGCGCAAACCCTCACGCACGATAGCCTGAGCGAGCACGGTGGCGGTAGTGGTTCCGTCACCTGCCACGTCGTTGGTCTTGCTGGCGACCTCGCGCACGAGCTGCGCGCCCATGTTCTCGAAGGGGTCTTCCACCTCTATCTCTTTGGCAATGGTTACCCCATCGTTAATCACCGTGGGGCTGCCGAACTTCTTTTCCAGCACAACCGTACGTCCACGCGGTCCCAGCGTCACCTTCACGGCGTCCGCCAACTTGTTCACACCGCGCTCCAGCGCCCGACGCGCCTCCTCATCGAACAACAGCATCTTTGCCGCCATTTGTTACTCCCTCCTTATTTCTCAAGTACTGCCAGCACGTCGTCCTGGCGCAGGATGACGTACTCTTCGCCGTTGATTTTGATTTCCGTACCACCGTACTTCGAGTAGAAGATGACATCACCAACTTTGACTTCCATCTCGACCACTTTGCCGTTATCCAGCATCTTGCCCGGTCCTACGGCAACCACCTCGCCCTTCTGCGGCTTTTCCTTGGCAGTGTCGGGCAAGACGATGCCACCACTGGTCACCTCTTCCGCTTCCATCGGTTTGACCACAATACGGTCTGCAAGCGGTTTGAGCTGTACCTTCACTGCGGTCTCAGGCATCGCAGAGTCACCTCCTCAAGCAGAATTTTAGCACTCGACGATGCCGAGTGCTAATCCACGAATTATAATACCCTAACTTTGACGAGGATGCAAGGGGCTATCTGTGGGCAACAGGCAGTCGGTACAGCCTCGTCTCGTGTGCTCCGTTTGGTTTCTCCACCTCTGCATAAACCCACAACTCGTCATTTACCCACATCCAGTGCGAGTATCGCCAGACGTGTAACCTGCCAGGCGTCGGGCTGACAAGTAACGGCGCATCGGGAGTGAGGTCTATGATGTGGTGCAGGTCAAAGGTGAACCCCAGTCCGGTAGCAATGTTGTATACGGGGTCCTGCCACTGCACGCTGGAGCCTTCGTAAACGAACAGGTAACCCACACCAACGGGCACCACGCACGCGGGGCGCACGTAAAACGAGTGCCATCCCGCGAGGGGCAACAAAGACTCGGAAGGGTGCCCCACCGGTTGCCAGCGCTCGCCGTCTTCGCTGACAAAGTGGAAGATTCGTTCCGAACGCAATACGCCGATGACATAGCAGTGATACGCTCCTTCAGCGTACAGGACGAACGGGTCTTTGTACGCGGTGGGGTAGGGCACGCCTCGCGGCAGAGAGGGCATCGCTTCGATGACCGGACTGGCAGTAGTGGGGTCAAACTGCTCCGGGCTATCGACGTCGGCAAACTTGAAGATGCACCAGTCTCTGGTGAGTGGCCCGCAGGCATACAGTTTGAACTTGCCCATGTGCGGGTCTATCAGAAGGGCCGGACGTTCGAAACCGGTAGTGGGTATTTGTTCCCTTTTCAGGCTATGGACTTTAACAAAACGCACCCCGTCGTCGCTGCGCAGGATACGTATCTCATACCCGCGTTTGCCCAGTTCACCTTCCGCCGTGCGCATACGTATTGCCATCCAGAAGACGCCTTCCCCATCGCGCACAACGGATGGCGCGCCTGCCCACCACTCGGGCTCATCACGGTCGGGCTCCGCAACGACGTCCCAGTGCCGGAACAGGTCGGGGATTCCTCCAGCCCATGTGGTAATGTCGGGTAGTTTTGCCATGTGACATTTTCCCCTTTAAACGGATTGCTCGGTTTCGTAAGCCCTTATCTCGAAAACGCGCGCGGATGGGTCGCCGTTCGTAGCGTGAACTACCAGTCTGAGGGCGGATGCCGTGTGAGCAGGAAAGCGATGGCGGCAGAATCGCTGATAGTTATTCCGCACCGACGCAATCGTGAGCGCATCTCTGCCGTGAACCAGCTGCAGGTCGTAATCGCGTATGGTCTCGGGTTGCGCACCGCGAATCATTCTCGAATGGTAGGAATCGCTATGCGTCAGCGTGAGGGGGCGATGTAATCCCGTGTCGAAGACCAGATGCACCTCACGCAGGCGCACCTCACGAGAAAAACGCAATTCAACCCACTGTGGAAACCCCTTTTTCGGGTCTGAAATCCAGCGGTTGGTGGCAGTGTCCACGCCGCGACGCTTGCCGTTTAAGATGTTCGTCACGCGCCCTTCCGGTATTTCACTGGAAGCAGCTACTTCGGCGGAGCGGGCGAGGTCATAGGGGTCAGAGTTCGTTACCCCGATGATGTAGGCGTCTGCTTTCAGCAGCATCTGTTGCAGAAGGGAGATATGCTGTTTCAGTTCAGCAGGAGTCACTCTCTCTTGAATGCACAGCGCCGCGGCGGTACCTGCCGCCTGTCCCACGACACTGCATGTACCCATCACGCGCGTGCTGCCGAAGGCGACATGGGTGGCGGAGATGTTACGCCCGGCAAAGAAGAGATTCCGTATATTGCGGGAGTAGAGGCACCTCAGCGGGATGTTGTACAGTGGGACATCTATCTGCTCGGCAGGCGGTTCCTTGCTCAGGATGCCTTCCGGCGGATGCAGGTCTATCGGCCACCCTCCGTAGGCAACGCCATCCTCAAACACTTCTCCTTGCTGCACATCGCGCTGGTTCAATACATACTCCCCGATAAACCGCCGGCTTTCACGCTTGCCGGGCAAAAAGCCAATCCATTCCAGCGCCCAGTTTGCGCTTTGTGGATGGCTTCCGCTGTTCTTAATATGGTCCCACACACCGAGCGCAAAAGCCAGCAGTTGGTCGCGGATGCGGTCGCCATCGGCGATAGTGTCCATCTCGCCGCCATACTCCACCCACCAGTAACCATACTCCCAGGAGTTATGGCTTCGGTGTGGCAGCTGCTGACACGACGGGAAGCGTACAATCCACCGGGGAGCGACGAAGGGTATCGGGTGGTCGTGCTTGCGCGTGATGAATAGGATGGTACTGCCAAGCTTTTTCTCATCAGGTCTCGGTGGGGCAAGCGATTCACCATACTCCTGCCTGCCTTCTCTGCCCGTTCGGAACTGTGCACCCGCCTCCGCTCCGAGTCGTCCATCGCCAGAGCAATCTACAAATACCTTTGCCGAGATAATGTACTCCGTTTCGGTGAGAGGGCAGGAAGCCAGGACGGACGCGATGCGGTCGGGAGCGAGCATTCTCACGCCGCGGCAATATGTGTTGAGGAGCAGTGTGATATTCGCCTCACTGCGTACTTTATCGTACAGGAGCAGGTCCCACATACTCGCGCTACGCTGGGGGTTGTGCACCGCATCCTCAAGCCGCAACTCTTCCAGAATACCGGTCTCGCGGGAGTCGGTGTTATTGCGATTGCCACTGCAGTCTGCACCGCAGATATGCATGCGCACCTCGCTGGAAGAATTACCCCCAAGCACCGGGCGGTCGTGCACAAGCACGACCTGCACACCGCAGCGGGCGGCGGCAATCGCCGCGCATACTCCTGCCATGCCGCCGCCGACAACCACTACATCGGTTTGCAGACGCTTCGTTTTCATTCTTCCTGCCAAGGGGCATGGAAACGGCTCTGCACTTCTATCCGCTGTCCCGTCTCAGCGGACTTCTGGGCAGCAAGCATGACCTCCAGCACATGGAAGGCATGCTCAGCGGTCATCAATGGTTTTTCGCCGGTAGCAAGGCACCGCGCCAGGTACGAGCCGCCCTGATTCCAGTTATAGCCCTTCTGGTCTTCGCAGACCACCTTCCACGCGCCGACTTCCGCGTCCCAGACCTCCACGCCTTTGGGATGCCAGTCCCAGCCGAGCATGTTGATACTGCCCTTCGTGCCGACCAGTTCGATCGTGCGTTCCTCGTGATAGGGACCGTAGACAAAACCGGTCATCACGCAGGAGAAGACGCTGTTGCCATGATCCATCAGCACGATGGTATTGTCGTCCGCCTCTACCTGGACATGCTGTCCTTCCACGAACCGCTCCTTGATGGCGGTTCCCATGAGCGCGGTAACGCTTCGAGCGGGACCGAGTAGCCCCGTCAGCGTGGTGATGTTGTACACGCCCAGGTCAAACAGACAGCCGCCACCCTTCTGGTAGAACCACGGTCCCCAGCCGGGTCCTCCATGCCCATACCACGCGCGGGCAACGTATACGTCGCCAACCGCTTTTTGCGCCAGCAGTTTTGCCATGCACTGGAACGCCGGGCTGGTGACGACCGTTGGCGCACCCCAGAGGTAGACTCCACGTTGCTTTGCGGTTTCTATCAAGGTGCGTCCCTCCTCCAGCGAGGTGGCAAACGGCTTTTCGCACAAAACGTGCTTGCCAGCCTGCAGTGCTTTCAGGTTAATGGGATAATGCTGCTGCATGGACGTCAAGTTGATGAGCATATCAAACTCACACTGGCTGAGCATCTCGTCCACGTCCGTGAAGACACGCGGCACGCCGAACTCCTCAGCACGTTCACGGGCACGTTCTTCTACCACATCGCACAGAGCCACCACCTGCGCATGTTCGCTGGTTTTCAGGTCGCTCAGGTAATGGCGGCTAACGCTGCCACATCCTGCAATTGCTATCCGAAACATGGAATTGTCACCTCATGCCTGTGCTGTTCCTTGTCACAGGGCACCATGAGCTGCCCTGCGCCCCATGTTGGATATATGGAATTCGCCCTGCACGCCGATGTACCCTCTTGCCTGGAGGGGCGTTTTTGTGTTAATCTTTATCACTACAGGTGACGTCACACGGGAAGGACAGGCGAGGAGCGACGCGGTGGCGATTGTAGAGACTTACCAGCTCACCAAGAAGTATGGGAACCTAGTGGCGGTGAATAACCTGAACCTGCGCATTGAGGAGGGGGATATTCTGGGATTTATCGGACCGAACGGCGCAGGCAAGACCACCACCATTCGGATACTGGCTACTCTCCTCGAGCCGACAAGCGGTACCGCGACCATCGCCGGGCACGATGTGGTCAAGGAGCCAGAGGCGGTGCGGCGGATAATCGGCTACATGCCCGACTTTTTCGGTGTGTATGATGATGTGAAAGTGTGGGAGTACTTGGACTTTTTCGCGTGCGCCTATCGCATACCGCGCTCCGAACGAGAGAAACTGATAGACGACGTGCTTGCGCTGACCGACCTATCGCACAAGAAGAACGACTATGTAGAGGCTCTCTCGCGCGGGATGAAGCAGCGATTATGCCTTGCCAAAACGCTGTTGCACAATCCGCAGGTGTTACTGCTGGACGAGCCTGCATCCGGGCTGGACCCCCGTGCCCGCATCGAGATAAAGGAGCTGCTAAAGGAACTACGCAACATGGGCAAGACCATTCTCATCTCCTCGCACATTCTGCCCGAGCTGGCGGATATCTGCAACAAGATTGCGATTATCGAACGGGGAGAACTGCTCATCAGCGGGGAGATTAATACCATCATGCGCCAGCTGACTGGTTCGCACGTGCTGGAGATTAAAGTGGCTGAGGATGCGGACACGGCAGTACAGGTATTGCAGAACCAGCTGGAGGATATCCGTGACGTGCGTGTGGAGGATGGGGTCATCCGAGCGCACTATGTGGGTCCACCGGGTGAGCACTATCGTGTGGTGTGGGCTTTAGCCGAGAGGCGTGTCAAAGTACTCTCCTTTGCCGAGCAACCTACCGACCTTGAAGACATCTTCATGCGCGTCACACAGGGAGCGGTGCAATAGTGATAGAACGGCTTGAGAATCCCGTCTTCCGGCAGTCCTCCCGCCAGCGGATGCGCGGGGCACG
Source organism: Armatimonadota bacterium (assembly GCA_028275265.1). Classification (GTDB taxonomy): domain Bacteria; phylum Armatimonadota; class HRBIN16; order HRBIN16; family HRBIN16; genus HRBIN16. The sequence goes on from JAPWUZ010000087.1 coordinate 8,830, forward strand.
GACGTATGGTTGTCTGATGGCTTACTTGCTGGCGCTGGGGTTGGTAGTGGTGATTTCGTACGACCAGTTTATGGCTGTCGGCGTGCGACGGAGTACCGCCGGTCTGGCGCAGACGTTGTTCGAGACACTGGTGGCAACCCAGTGGTTTCTGGTAGCCTTTATCACGCCAGCCCTTACCACCAGCGCAATTACGATGGAACGCGAACAACGCACCTACGACCTGCTCATCATGACGCCACTCTCCCGCTTTGCGATAGTGTGGGGTAAGTTCGTCTCCGCGCTGGCGTTTGTAGTGGTGATGATCCTGTGTGGCATGCCGCTGGTCGCCGTGCTGTTTTTGATGGGAGGTGTGGATACCGGTTTGATGCTGGAGCGGTACGCGGGCATGCTCATCACCGGCGCGCTGCTGGCAGCGTTCGGTTTGATGATGAGCGCGATATGCTCCAATACCACTGTGGCAAACGTGTTGACCTATGGCATAC
>JAPWUZ010000100.1 GCA_028275265.1 Armatimonadota bacterium
GCAGAGGAAGGTGAGCGTGTCTGCGTGCTGGCGCACGGGGTGAAACTGGAGCTATTCGGTGACGCGCCCGCCGTGGGCAAAGAGGTGGTGGTGAACCGGGTGCCGTTCCGCGTGGTCGGCGTGATGAAACCCGACGATTCGAGCAGCATGTTCGGCAATGCGGGATGGGACCACCTCATCTATCTGCCTCTGCGGGCGGCACAGCAAGCCATGCAGTCGCGACAGATTCACCGCATCGTGGTGCAGGCGGTGGCTGGTGTGGAACCTGAAAACCTCATCGAGAAGGTGAAGACCGTCATGCGCCAAAGCCATTTGGGCAACGAAGACTTCACCGTGCTCACCCAGAAAGACCTGCTCAAGCTTATCTACACCCTCTTGAACCTGCTCCAGATTGCACTCACCGGCATCAGCAGCATTTCGCTGATTGTAGGTGGAGTGGGGATTATGAACATCATGCTGGTGTCGGTGACGGAGCGCACCCGCGAAATCGGCATTCGCAAGGCGGCAGGCGCACGCCAGCGTGACATCTTCTGGCAGTTTCTGACAGAGGCAGTCATCCTTTCGCTGACGGGTGGAGTGCTAGGCATCCTTCTTGCAGCAACAGCGGCAGAGGTCTTTCGCCGCACGACGGTGCTGAAGCCGGAAATTACCGCTGGGGCGGTCGCTCTGGCGTTTGGGGTTAGTGTGCTGGTGGGAATCGTGTTCGGCGTGGCTCCCGCCATCCGTGCCGCGCGCAAAGAGCCAATAGAGGCGTTAAGGTATGAGTAGCAAAAACTGGCTGCCCGGGATGGATTCGAACCACCACTAACGGCTCCAAAGGCCGCTGTCCTGCCATTAGACGACCGGGCAGCACCAATAATATTATGCCGTGTTACAGCCACCTTGTCAAGGTTAAGAAAAGGGCATCCGGCAGGAGAACTCGTTTGTCTGGATAAATTACCACTACGAGAGGAGCTCGTACCGCAGGGAGGACATCCGCTGTGAAAATCCATGAGTATCAGGCTAAAGAGGTGCTGGCGCGGTATGGCGTGACCGTGCCTCGCGGGCGCGTGGCGTCCACTCCCCAAGAAGCACGGGCGATTGCTCAGGAACTGGGCGGGCGCGCGGTGGTGAAGGCACAGGTTCACGCGGGCGGACGCGGCAAAGCGGGGGGCATCCGGTTGGCAGAGACCCCTGAACAGGCGGAGCAACACGCGCGAGACCTTATTGGGTCGCGATTGGTCACCCCGCAGGCGCCGCAGGGCGTGCCGGTACACAAGGTGCTGGTAGAAGAAGCCATCTCCATCGCGCAGGAGTACTATCTGGGCATCACTTTAGACCGGGCGCGGCAGCGCGACGTGGTGATGGTCAGCGCGATGGGCGGAATGGACATCGAGCAGGTGGCAGAGGAACACCCCGAAGCGATTGTCAAGGTGTGGGTGGAACCCTGGCAGGGACTACACCCCTATCAGGCGCGGCAGGCGTTGTACGAGGCTGGCATCGCGCGGGAGGCGGTTCCTACAGCGACCAAGTTCCTGCTGGCGCTATATAAAGCCTATATGGCGAGCGACGCTTCGCTGGCGGAAATCAACCCCTTTGTGTTGACGCAGGAGGGGCAGTGCCTTGCTGCCGACGCCAAGATGAACATCGACGATAACGCCCTGTTCCGCCACCCCGAGTTCAGCGACTACAAAGAGGAGAGTGAGGAAGACCCCATTGAGGCGGAGGCGCACCGACGGGGTATCCAATACGTGCGGCTGGGCGGCGACATTGGTATTATCGGCAACGGCGCGGGGCTGGTGATGAGCACGCTGGATGAGGTGACCCGCGCGGGCGGCAAACCGGCGAACTTTTTGGATATCGGCGGCGGCGCGAAGGCAGACCTCGTGCGTAACGCGCTGGAGATTGTGCTGATGGACCCCCATGTCAAAGGTGTGCTGTTCAACGTGTTCGGTGGCATCACGCGCGGCGACGAGGTGGCGAAAGGCATCATCGAAGGCATCCAGAGCCTGCATGTGAAAGTACCTATCGTCATCCGGCTGGCGGGAACGCGGGCGGAAGAGGGGCTTGCCCTGCTTCGGGGAACCGACCTTATCCCTGCGGTCACCATGCAGGAAGCGGCACGCAAAATCGTGGAGGTAACGCGCTGATGGCGGTGCTGATCGATAAAAACACGCGCGTGCTGGTGCAGGGTATCACCGGGCGCGAAGGCGAGTTCCACACACGACAGATGCTGGAATACGGCACGCAGGTAGTGGCGGGGGTGACGCCTGGCAAAGGCGGACAGGAGGTGCTGGGCGTACCGGTGTTCGACACGGTCAAGCAAGCAGTGGCGGCGACCGGAGCCGATGCCTCCGTGATTTTCGTGCCGGCACCCTTTGCGGCGGATGCAGTGCTGGAGGCGGCGGACGCGGGCGTGCGTCTCATCGTGTGCATCACCGAGGGCATCCCCGTACAGGATATGGTAAAGACGGTCGCGCTGGTGCGCCAAAAAGGGGTGCGTCTCATCGGTCCGAACTGCCCGGGCATGATGACCGCCGGGCAGTGCAAGATCGGCATCATGCCCGGCAACATTTTCACTCCGGGACCGGTCGGCTTAATCTCGCGTAGCGGCACGCTCACCTACGAAATCGTGGACCTGCTAACTAAAGCAGGATTGGGACAGTCTACCTGTATAGGAATAGGCGGTGACCCGGTGCTGGGTAGCACCTTTGTGGACCTGCTCCCGCTGTTTGAAGCGGACACCGAGACACAGGCGATTGTGCTGGTGGGCGAAATCGGCGGCTCGGATGAGGAGGTGGCGGCGGAGTATATCCGCGCCATGCGCAAGCCGGTGGTCGGCTTCATCTCTGGGCGTACTGCGCCGCCGGGCAAGCGCATGGGGCACGCGGGAGCGATTATCTCAGGGCGCACGGGAACGCCACAGGCGAAAGTCGACGCCCTGCGCGCGGCGGGCGTACCGGTGGCGGACGCGCTCTACGAGATACCCGAACTGGTCAAACAGGCACTGGGACGCCGAACCTGACAGGAGGTGTTCCAATGAGAAGGACGATGTGGCTCGCGCTGATGATGGCGCTGGTGTGGACCGTCAGCGCCGTGGAACTGAGTCGGGCACAAGACCTCGGCAAGATTCTGCGCGGCGGTGTGAAGCTGGTGGGTATTGGCTATCTGGTGAAGCAGAACGCCCGAGCGCTGGACAGATTCATCAACGACATCACCATCCGCCAGAACGTGCCCATCAACCAAGCGACCAAAGTGGTACCTATCCTGAGCATTGGCGACAAGGGCTACGTGGGCGCGGCGCAGGTGATGGGCCCCAAAGAAGCGGTAAACAAGGTGCAGGCGGTGTTCCAGATTGAAGAATCGCTGGACAGGTTCCGCATCAAGGTACTGGTTCCCAGCGACAGCTTCACCGGTTTGCGCCGCGTGGAGAAGGTGGGTATCTCCGCGCTGATTGACGTGGCGCTGGAGGGCGGTTTCAAAGTGACCCACCCGAAAGGACTGGGAGGCAAAGAGGTAATTGCCGCCGCGGCGGTGGCGGTGGCGGTCAAAAACGCGGGCGACCAGCTGAACGAGGTGATCAACAAGCTGAGCCTGCGCAAGGGCGCGGAAGAGTTTACCAAGGTCATCCCGATGGCGACGCTGGGCGAGAACGCCTATATCGGCGGTGCGCAGGTGTCGGGAGCCTCTGCCGATGTGGACAAAGTCGCCGGCGTGTGGCAGTACGAGGACCTTTTCTCCAACGGCATGTTCCGCGTGAAGATACTGATTCCCACCGATGACCTGAACCCGCTGAAGCTGCGCCGAGTGGATGGCGTGGGATTGACAGCGGTGATAGACATGCGTGTCATGAGCTGATTCGCCCTCACCCCTGCCCCTCTCCCACGCTATGGGAGAGGGGTATATTCATTGCCCAGAGCCTCCATGTAGCCACAGGCTTCATCCTGCGCACAATGAGCCTCCCCAGTTTTCTTCTAGGGTTGCAGTTTCACGTTACCCTCCAGTTTTTTTACCGGTTTCACGATAATTCAGCATGAGGGACATCCTGTGCACTGGTTTCCACGTGGAAGGATTCCTCACACGCCCCCAGCCGCTTGCCGGGTCTGGGGTTAAGAGGTGGCAGCCAATGGCTCGTTGGAAGGGAGTTTTCAACAAACAGGGCATCATAGGGCTGGACCTGGGCAGCTACACCATCAAGGCAGCCCAGGTAGAACCTACCCGCACCGGATGGAGACTGGTGCAGGTTGCGCAATGCCCTACCCCGCCCGACGCGATCCGCGACGGCGTTATCGTGCAGCCGGAAGAGGTTGCGGAAGCCATCAGACGGCTCCTGCGCGACAATGCGTTCCGAGCCTCCGCAGCAGTCACCGCCATTGCCGGCGCGCCGGTCATCGTCAGACAGGTCACCCTGCCCAAGATGACGGAGGCAATGCTGCGCAAAACCATTCGCTATGAGGCAAGTAAGTACGTCTCTACTTCCGTCGAGGACAGCTATATTGGCTTTGAAATCCTCGGTGACGTAGAGCGTGCTCCAGCAGAGAACGAACAGCCAGAAAGCGCGGAGAAGCAAATGCAGGTGTTGCTGGTGGTCGCCCCGCGCGAAATGGTGGACGCGCAGATTCGCACCCTGGAGCTGGCGGGACTGGAAGCGCTGGCTATCGAGGTGGAAGCGTTCTCACTCTTCCGCGCCCTGTTCGAAATCAACAGGGTGGCAATGGAAAAGCTGCAGGAGCGCCCCGTTGCCCTTGTGGATATCGGTGCTTCATGCACCAACCTGTATATCGTTTCGAACGAGGGCTTCTTCCTGACACGCAACATCCCGATTGCGGGTGACGCTTTCACCCAGACAGTGCAGGCAACGTTGCACTGCAGCTGGTCGGAAGGGGAGAAATTCAAGCACACGGTAGACTTTCGGCAGCTGCTGAAGCGTCGGAGCACCCGCTCACGAGCCTCTGTGTCCGCAGAGGATAGCGAAGGCGGCTCGGAGAGCGCGAGCGGTCAGGACGAAGCGGTACTGAGGGCTCTGCAGGGACACGTAGATGAGCTGCTGCGCGAGATACGTCGCTCGCTACACTACTATCAATCCCAATTTCCGGAGGGCAGCCCTCAAGGACAGGTCGGCAGCCTGATTATCACCGGGGGCAGCTCTCGCCTCGGCGGCTTCGCGGAGTATGCTTCAGCACGGTTGGGCTTGGAGGTCGAGCCAGGCGACCCGTTCAACAATCCCGATTTTGACACCGCGCATATCTCCGCCGAAGCGTTACAAATGTTTACCCCTGTGTTAGGAATCGCGGTAGGACTGGCAGTGCGCGAGGCGTTCGCCGAACGGCAACGTCATGCCGCCTGAATGGCACAGGGAAGAGGAGGTACCGGCATGCCGTTTATCAACATGATATCGGAGCGCAGAGAGCAACAGGCGATGCTGATTCGGCGTCGCAAGCAGTTGCTCACCGTCCTGCTTGCAGAGGTAGGAGTGCTGGCGGGGGTGTTCTCTTTTCTGGGCATGACCAACATGTCTCTCCAAGCCCGCCTGCACCGCGCCCAACAGGAAATCAACAAGCTCCAACCCACCTTAGAGCTGATTGCCAGGACCGAGCGCGACACACAGGCGTTGATGCCCAAACTGCGCACCCTCACCGAGGCGCAGCAGCATACCGAGCGCTGGTATGCAACCATCAACGGTATCGCCCGATGCCTGCCTGCGGATGTGTGGCTCACCGGCATCTCCAGCTCGCAGACACAGGATAGCGAGAAGAAAAAACAGACCACGGTGATTACGCTCACCGGATCTACCCTTACCCAACAGCAGGTCGGTGAGATGATGCTGCGCCTGAACACCATCCCCACCTTCGAAAAGGTGGAGCTGCACTACACACAGCAGCGCAGCTACAACAATTTCGAGACAGTAGACTTCGAGGTGGCAGCGCGCATGCAGACGCCCGAAGAGAAGGAGGGCAAGGATGAATCTGGCAGTTCGTAACTCCGATGGTACCGCGGTACTGCGTGGTCTGGTCACCATCTGCATAGCGGTGCTGCTGCTGGGCGCGGGAGCCATTTACTGGCAGTACACCGGCTACGCCGACCTGCAAGCGCGTGTACAGGCAGCGGAGAAGCAGGTGGAAGAAGGTAAAACAATCGCCCAGCGTCTCGACCAGACCCAGCAGCAGTATCAGAACGCCTTGCAGAAGCTGAAGCACCTCGAGCTATCGGTTAGCGAGCGCGCCTACATCCCCACCCTGCTCAAGCAGCTGGAATCTGGCGCGAAATCTCGCCGCCTGACAGTGCTGTCGGTACGCCCGTCCAATGCGCAACCGCAGGCAAAAGCCCAGCAGGAAGGCGATGAACAGAAAAAAGAGGAGAAGAAAAAGCCTGCTGAGCCTTATGAAAGACAGGTGATCGATGTCTCGGTACAGGGTCAGTTCTGGGATGTCATGCGCTTTACGGAGGACCTGACCCACTTCCCCAAAATCCTGGCGGTAGACCGGGTGCAGTTTCGACCGCGCCAGCGCAAGGAGCCCACAGACCCCTTTGAAGTGGAGGCGCAGTTCACGCTAACCGCCTTCATCTTCCGTAGCCCGGAAGGAGGTGCTCAGCCATGAAGAAACTGGACCGCAAACAGATGCAACAGGTCGCCGTGCTGGGCATTCTGTTTCTGGCAGCCATTGGCTATGCGGCATACCAGCTGTTCTTTGCCGGTACGACCGGCGCCAGCACGAAAAGCCCGTCAGCGACCGCTACGGAACAACAGGCAAAGAACGTGGAACCTCAGACAACTGCGCCAGCCTGGCTCAACACGTCTGAGCCTGCCCGCGATCCCTTTGTGGTACCGCCTCAGTTTGACAACCTGAGGCAGAATCGGGTGCAAGCCTCGCGTCAGACACCGACACGGGTGGCTTCCGCGCCGAACGTCAGCGCGCTACCACCAATGCCGGTCATGCCTGTTTCGGGCAACACAGTGGGCACGCCATCGTCTGCAGACAGCCAGCCTGCCCCTGCCTCGCAACCCGAAGCAGAACCGAACATCACCGTGACCGGTGTGGTGGTGGGTGAGCATCCCGTGGCGATACTGCGTTCGGAAGGAGGCAACCAGCGTATCGTACAGCCCGGATACCAGCTGGAAGGCGGATATGTGCTGCGTACGGTGTCACGCGAAGGAATCATTTTGGAAAAGGACGGCAAAACCGTAACATTGCGTCCGGGAGGTAATCCGAATGCGAAGTAGATATTCCCTCTTGTCTGCAGCACTGCTGTTCGTCGTGGGCGCATCTGCGCTGGTGCACGGCGCCCCCAACAGCAAAAGCGTACAGGTGCAGTTCAACCAGACCAACACCTGCTTTCAGGTGATTATGCAGATGAGCGCACCCGTTACTCCACCGACACTTCAGTTCTACGGCAAGCGAGGATGGGTGTATGTAGACCTGCCTGCCGCGCTGATAGGCAAAGCCAAAATCGAGCGCGTGCGCAGTGGTGGCATTCTCTGGGCACGCTATGGATGGTATAAGGCTCGCCCGCCCATCACGCGCATCTGGGTGGCTACCAGCGAAAAGCGACCGGCGCAGCTGAGCAGAGAGCAAGACGGCAGAACGCTGGTGCTTACGGTATGGAAAATCGGGTATTCGCCGGACACCGCCCCTGTGCAGGAGAGCGCGCCAGCCACACCTGCCACCGACAAACCCCAGAGCGTTTCCACACGGGAGACGCCGAAGCCGGTGGCGAGTCTGGCACAGCCCGCCAGAGAGGAAAAACCGGCTCAGCCGTCCATTGCCGAGGCAACGCCCGAACCAACACCACCAGCCACCGAAGAACCCGTTGCCCCGGCACCGTCTGAGAAACCGCTAGAGAAGCCGGCGCAGACATCGGGGAACGGAGTGCAGGTAGCACAGCTGCCTGAAGCCAGGCCCGTGCTGCCACAGAAGCCCGCAGGTGAAACGCGCGTTGCTGCGGCTCCGCCCCACCCTGCCCCTCGGGTGACAGTGGACTTCGTTGGGGCGGAAATCGCCGACGTGCTGAAAGCCTTATCCCTGCAAACGCAGACCAACATCGTGACCAGCCCGGAGGTGAAGGGTGCGGTCACCGTGAGCCTTGCGGGCGTAGGAGTGGAGGAGGCTCTTGACCTGATAACTCGCCTTAGCGGCTATCGTTATGCCAAGCTGGGCAACACCTATGTGGTGGCGACTCCGCAAGGGCTGCAGAACCTGCTCAGCGGCACACAGACATCCGCGCCACAGGCGCGTGTCACACAAATCGTCGCCTACCGCTATGCCGACCCCAACAGCCTCAGCAAGGTGATTCAGGAACAGGCGCCCGGAGTGCAGATTTCATGGAACCTGACCAGCGCTCAGCCCAGCAAGGGCGCGGGCACAAAGGTGGCACTGGTTTCGGGCACCGAAGCCGAGGTACGCACCGCCGCGGAGCTCATCGAAACGGTGGACAGCACGCTCAGCCAGTCCCAGCAGGACGTGGTTGTGGACACCTACACGGTCAAACACGCCTCACCGACCGACCTGCGCAGCATCGTCTCGGAGCTGATACCGGAAGTGACCATCATTCTGGGGCCGCGCCCCGGCTTCAATTTGCTGGCTCCTGCCCCGCTGGGCGACTCGGCGGGTAGAACGGTCGGCGAGAAAGGCGTAGACCAGGCGCTGCAAAGCGGCAGCAATGCCAGCGGCGG
>JAPWUZ010000093.1 GCA_028275265.1 Armatimonadota bacterium
GCAGGGCGCGCTCGGGGGTGACGAAGGGCAGTTCTTCCAGCGGGACGTCGCGCAGTGCGCCCCCAGAGGCGGTCAGCAGGATTCGATGCACCGAGTCGGGTCGCTCGCCCTGAAGGCACTGGAACACCGCGGAGTGCTCACTGTCAATGGGCACTACAGGCACACCATGCTGTTTCGCCAGCGACATGACGCTCTCTCCCGCTGCCACCAGCACCTCTTTGCTTGCCAGCGCGATGTTCTTACCTGCCTGTAGTGCGGCGACCGTCGCCGCCAGTCCACAGACCCCCGCCACGCCCACGACCACCGTGTCGACTTCGGGCAGTGTGGCGATTGCCTGCAAGCCTTCGTCGCCGGCGTAGACGTGCCAGTCGGGTTGAAGTGCGCGCAGTGCAGAAGCAGCTTGCTCATCAACGAGGGCGACATGCCGTACGCCGAAATGCCGAGCCTGTTGCCATAGGCGTTCATGGTCGCGACGGGCGGCAAGGGCTATGACCTGGATACGGTCGGTCAGGCGTGCTGCCACGTCCAGACATTGTGTGCCGATAGAGCCGGTGCTTCCGAGAACAGCTATCCGCTTCATCCGTCGTCCAGAATGCCGCCGAACTTCCGCACGCGGTGCTGGTAGCTGACGATGGCTTCGATAAGATGTTCGGTACGGAAATCGGGCCAGAGGGTAGGTGTCACCCACAGTTCCGAGTAGGCGGTTTGCCACACGAGAAAGTTACTGACGCGCATTTCACCGGCGGTACGAATAATCAGGCTGGGGTCCGGCATGTCCGGCGCGTACAGGTGCGCCCGAATGGTGGATTCGTCAATATCTTCGGGCTGCAGCTCACCCCGTCGGACACGCTCGGCGATAGCGCGCACTGCGTCTACAATCTCCGCCCGTCCGCCGTAGTTAATGGCAAGGTTCAGGATGAGTCGGTCGTTTTGTGCGGTGATCTCCATGCCGCGGCGCAGTTCTTCCTGAAGGCTGGCGGGCAGCTCATGCAGGCGCCCGATAACGCGCACCTGAATGCCGTTGATGTACATCTGGCGCAGCTCCTGACGCGCCGCTTCCTCAATCAGAGCCATCAGACCGCTCGTCTCGTCCGGTGGGCGACGCCAGTTCTCGGTGCTGAAGGTGTATAGAGTCAACATCTTCACACCGAGGTCGGCGCAGTCCTTGACGACACGACGCACCGTCCGATAGCCCTGGCGATGCCCGACCAGGCGGGGCAGACCGCGCTGTACCGCCCAGCGGCCGTTACCGTCCATGATGATAGCGATATGCTCGGGCAGCCGCGAGAAATCCACGCCTGCCTCTTGCGCTTTAACAACTGCAAGCGACTGTTCGCCAGTGTCAGCCTGTGAGGAGAGGGTTCCCATTCTTCTCACCGGAGCCTTGCTCCGCTCATACCTCCATCAGCTCTTCCTCTTTCGCCTTCTGCAGGCGGTCGATTTCGGCAATGTACTTATCGGTCAACTTCTGAACCTGTTGCTCGGCGCGTTTCACATCGTCCTCAGACACTTCACCCTTCTTTTCTGCTGCCTTGAGGTGCTCGTTCACTTCACGGCGTACATTGCGTATCGCCACACGCTCCTCTTCCGCCTTCTTGTGCAGCAGTTTGATGAGCTCCTTGCGTCTCTCTTCGGTCAGCTCGGGGATACGGATGCGGATGAACTGTCCGTCGTTGTTGGGCACCAGGTTCAGGTCAGATTTTAGGATCGCCTTCTCGATCCACGGCAGGCTGTTTTTGTCGTACGGCTGGATGAGCAACAAACGCGGCTCGGGTACGGTGATGCTGGCAATATGATTGATGGGAGTGGGAGTACCGTAGTAGTCCACCATCACGTGTTCCAGTATCGCCGGGTTGGCGCGACCTGTTCGGATGGTGGCGAGCTCGTGTGCCGCTTTCTCCACCGTTTTCTCCATTTTGTGTTCGGCTTCTTTGAGCAATTCTTCAATCATTTTTCCTCTCCTCCTACCAGAGTGCCAATGTCTTCGCCCAGAATGGCTCGTACCACGTTGCCCGGACGGGCGATGTTAAAAACCACAATTGGCAAACGGTTTTCCATGCACAGGGTCAGCGCTGTCAAGTCCATCACGCGCAGCTGGCGCGCGATGGCTTCACTGTATGTAATATACGAGAATCGCTTCGCGTTTGGGTCGCGTTTGGGGTCAGAATCGTAAACCCCGTCCACATTCGTTGCCTTCAGGAAAGCCTGTGCCCGAATTTCCAGTGCACGCAGCGCCGCGGCAGTATCCGTGGTGAAGTAAGGGTTGCCGGTTCCGGCGGCGAGGATGACCACGCGCCCCTTTTCGAGGTGACGGATGGCGCGGCGGCGGATGAAAGGCTCGGCGACCTGAAACATCTGGATGGCGGTCTGCACGCGGGTAGGCACGCCCAGCTGCTCGATCGCGTCCTGCAGGGCGAGCGCGTTAATGACGGTAGCGAGCATGCCCATATAGTCGGCGGTAGCGCGATCGATGCCCGCCTGCGCTGCGTGCTGCCCCCGAATGATGTTACCGCCGCCGATAACGACTGCGATTTCCACACCCAGCTGGTGTGCGTCCACAATCTGTCGTGCCAGAGAGCCGATTACCGTGTAGTCGAGGCCGCTTCCGCGCTCTCCGGCAAATGCCTCGCCGGAGAGCTTGAGAAGCACCCGTTGCCAGCGGGGTTGAGGAGTGGATGTTTCCGCGCTCATGGTTACGACCCGCTACTCTCACCGACGCGGAAGCGCACCCATCGCTTCACCGTTAACGGCTCACCTACCGCCTTCGAGAACTCTTCGATGACCTGCTTGACCGATTTCTTCTCGTCGCGAATGTAGCCCTGGTCCAGCAGGCAGATTTGCTCGAAGAACTTGCTCAGACGCCCTTCCACGATTTTGTCTATCGTCTGAGCCGGCTTGCCTTCGTTCAGGGCACGCTGCCTCTGCACTTCGCGTTCTTCTTCTATCAGCTTCTGGGGTACCTCCTCGCGCGTCAGGTATCCCGGGTTGCCGAAAGCGATTTGCATTCCGAGCTCGCGTGCCAGGTGCAGCGTCTCAGGGTGCTGAGCGCCCGCTTCAGTAGCCGCTTTCAGCTCTACCATCACACCGATTTTACCGCCGAGATGGATGTAGGTATCCACACAGCCGGTGCTATCGGTGCTGAAGGTAGCTATACGCCCAATGACAATCTTTTCACGAATACGTGCCACCAGGTCCTCTACGCGCTGGCGTACGGTGCGGTCTGGTGCGACCTGGCTCGGTTGTTGCAGAAACTCCTCCAGCGTACCTTCGAAGCCGGTGTCCACCAGCTGTTGCACCAGTTCCCTCGCCAACGACTGGAACTCGTCGTTGCGGGCGACGAAGTCGGTTTCGGCGTTCAGCTCCAGAAGCGCGCCGCGACGGCGGTCGGGGCTTACCGCAGCGACCACCACGCCTTCGGATGCCTGGCGCGATTCGCGCTTCACTGCCGCAGCGGCGCCTTTCTCGCGCAAAATCAGCCGGGCGCGCTCCATATCGCCCTGAGCTTCAATCAGAGCCTGTTTGCATTCCATCATACCCGCGCCGGTCTGGTCGCGCAGTTCCTTGACCATTTGTGCTGTGATTTCCACCGATGCCTAGTCCTCCTGTGTTCGTCGTGTGCGCTGACGTTCGACCGTTTCCTCTTCCTCGAACTCACTGTATTCCTCATACATCCTGGAGTACTCGTCCTCCTCGCCGGGGCGAACCAGGATGTCCTTTTCTTCCTCCTCGCCCTCCTCGGTGGCTTTCGTTTCCGCTGCTTCTTCGAAGACGCCTTCGACCTCCTCCGGTTTTTCCTCGCCCGCTGCTTCCGCAGCCTCTTCTGCTGCTTCCACCACTTCCGCGCCCTGCCATTCGACCCCCTTCACCTCGACGATGGCGTCGGCGATGCGGCTGCACAGCAGCTTGATGGCTCGGATGGCGTCATCGTTGCCCGGAATCACGTAATCCACCTCGTCGGGGTCGCAGTTGGTGTCGACGATGGCGATGATCGGAATCTCCAGCCGGTGTGCTTCCTGCACGGCGATATGCTCTTTTTTGAGGTCTACAATGAAAACGGCGTGCGGTAGCCCCGGCATATCCTTGATGCCAGCCAGCACCGAGTTCAGTTTTTCTTTTTCCTCGCGCAGCTTGGCAGCTTCCTTTTTGGGCAGGCGGTCCAACGTGCCGTCCGCCTCCATCTTTTCGAGGTCGTTAAGGCGTTTAATGCGTTCCTGGATGGTTCTCCAGTTAGTGAGCATCCCACCCAGCCAGCGCTTGTTGACGTAAAACTGTCGGCTGCGTTCGGCGGCTTCGCGCACCGCTTCCTGCGCCTGCTTCTTGGTACCTACGAACAGGATGTGCCCGCCGTTCTGCACCACCTCCTGCACAAACGCCTGCGCCTGTTCGAACAGCTGAAGCGTCTGGTGCAGGTCAATGATGTAGATGCCGTTGCGTGCGCCATAGATATAGCGCTTCATCTTGGGGTTCCATCGGCGGGTGTGATGACCGAAATGAACTCCTGCTTCCAGGAGCTCTTTCATGGTGACCGTTGCCAAAGCTGTGTTTCCTCCTTTGTCCTCAGGTTGTGCCTCCCGCTCCATCCGCCCCGTGCGCGATCCCGGGCGGGACACCGGCGCACGAGTCCGGAGCGGTGTGTAATCATGCTTTGTCGCAAAGCCAGTTTACCACAAAACGGCGAGGGAATCAAGCTTCTCCAACTGCGCCTGCGATGGAAACGCCTGGGGAGTATCCGTTGGCAATGCAGGATGCTCCCTTAACAATGCAGAATGGTACGCATGAAAACATTCGGGAGGGTGTAGCCTCATGAAAGTGCAAATGGGAGTTCGTGAACTGGAGCTGGGTAGCCAATATCTGGGCGAACTACGCGATTGCAACGCCATCATGGGTAATTTGGACGCCTTGCGGCAGCGCATGGCAGAGGATGGCTACCTGCTCATCCGCCGCTTCCACGACCCGGAGCGGGTCAAAGCAGCGCGGCGAGTTCTGTTGGAAAACCTTGCCGCCAACGGGCAGATCGACACACGCTACCCACTGGACGAGGGGGTCATCGCTGAGGGGGCACGCGGGGCGTTCCTCGGCGGGGCAAAGGCGGTAACACATACACCGGAGTTCCTGGCAGTCGTCGAATCTCCAGAAGTCATGCAGTTCTTCACCGACTTTCTGGGCGCGCCAGCAATCACCTTTAACTACAAGTGGCTCCGTGCGGTGGGTAAGAACGAGTTTACTGGTGCCCACTACGATATTGTCTACATGGGCCGGGGAACTACCAATCTGTACACCGTCTGGACTCCTCTGGGCGATGTGCCACTCGAAAAGGGACCGCTTGCCATTCTAGAGGGGTCGCACCGACTCGAAAAGCTGAAAGAGACTTACGGACGAGTGGACGTCGACCGCGACAGGCTTGAAGGGTGGTTCTCCAATGACCCTGTCGAGATGGTGGACAAGTTTGGTGGACGATGGCTAACCACCGAGTTTGAGGCGGGCGACGCCATCATTTTCGGCATGTTTACCATGCACGGTTCGCTGAATAACGTCACCAACACGTATCGCCTGAGTTGCGACACCCGCTACCAGCGTGCGGACGAGCCTGCAGATGAAAGGTGGATTGGCGAGAACCCGAAAGGGCATGAAGTGCTGGGCAAGGAAGCGCTGGAGTCCATTCAGGAAGCGCGAAAACGGTGGGGGGTGTAGATGGTCATCCCTGCGTCGGCGGTAGCACGAGGGAGAAAGCACGTCCGGCGATTCATGCCGCGGAGAAAGGCAAGCACATCTACTTTGACCCGCGCACGGAGCGCATCGAAGTTGACCCTCAGTCACAGCGTCTGGTTCGCCCGGCGTACCGACCGCCGTGGAAGTTTCCAGAGCAGTATCTGAGGAAGGCATGACCCAACCACTGGCAATCGCTTTGAACGACCATCCTCACCTCGGGCAGGTGTTTACTGCTGGGGAGAAGTTCAATCTGCTCTGGGTTTCCGTGCCCAGCTGGAGCGATGACGAGGGAGGCTTCACGCTCACCTTGTGGGATTCGCCCCTGCGCAGGCGGCGTCTCGCGTCACAGGCATTTACCGACATCCGCGATAACAGCCGAGTCACGCTCATCTTACGAGAGCCGGCGCCGCCGGGCACCTACTACTGGGAGGTTTCCCAGCGTACGGGCAGCACGCGCGTCGGGCTTTACGCGCATCGTCTGGAGAGCGCCTCTTCGCAACCCGCGTATCTGGGCGACCAGCCTGATGCACGTCTGCGCTTTGTGTTTGGGGTGCAGTACTCGCCGTATGTGGGGCAGGGCAGGCGCCGGTCTTGGCGGTCGCGCACCCGCCAGGCGGCAGGTACAAAGGGAGGCTTCCCGCAGTGGATTTGGTATCCCGAAACACCCATTGCCGACAACGCCACACGCTTTTTCCGCAGGACCTTTGAGGTGCAGAGGCGCGTTCGGCGGGCACGGGTGATTGTCACGGGCGATGATGCCTTCACCCTGTGGCTCAACGGGCGCGAGGTGGCGAAAGGCGGACAGCCCATGCTTCGCGAGGTGGATGTAACCCGTCTGCTGAGGCAGGGGCGCAATGTGCTGGCGGTATCGGTGTTCAACGCGGTTGCGCCTGCGGGGTTGTTGCTGGAACTGCGTTTAGAAGACTCTGCAGGGCGTGTGCAGAGGGTGTTCAGCGATAGCAGCTGGCGGTGCAGTACCCAGGAGTCCCCGCACTGGCAAGAGGTCGATTACGACCACTCTCGCTGGGCGCAAGCGGTGGTGCAGGGTGATGTGTTCGCCGGGCCATGGTACGGCACGGGTAATATCGCGCGGTACTACCCGCATCCACGCCTGCGGAGCGCGCTGGAACCACTGAAACGAGAGCCTCCGGTGCGCGCGGAAGTGCGTGTGGAACGCGGCGCGCCCCGACTGTTTATCAATGGCAAGGAGGTCTTTCCCTTGCTCGCATGGAGCAATGACCTGATCGAATTCGCGCCCGACTTCACCGACGCCGGCATCGATATCTTCCATCCCCATTACAACCTCGCCGATGGCTGGCGGGAGGACGGCAAACACGATTGGAGCGGGTTCACCAACCTGCTGTCACACCTGTTGGGCATCAATCCGAGGGCATACTTTTTGGTACGGTTGGGTCTGTTCGCCCCCGAGTGGTGGAAAGCGAAGCATCCGCAGGAGCTGATAGGCTACGCGATAGAACCCGACAATCGGCAGGGCGAGTTTGGAGGGGTGCAGCATCCGTCTTTTGCCTCGCAGGTGTGGCGACGCGACACCGAGGTGGTGCTGCGCCACTTCCTGCGCTTCGTAGAGCGCAGTCCCCTGCGCAGTCGCGTTATCGGCTACCAGATAGCCAACGGTATCTACGGGGAATGGCACTACTTCGGGGCGCGCTACCTGCCCGATACCAGCCCCCCGATGCAACGCGCGTGCGGCGGTGTTCCGGATGCTAAAGCCCGGATGCACGCTTCGTTGGGGCTTTTCCGCGACCCGACCAGAGAGGCGGAGGTCATCCGCTACTACCAGCGTTTCCATGACGTGTGCGCCGATACCATCCTTACCTTCGCGCAGGTGGTGAAGCAGGAAACGCGCGGCAGGGCGCTGTGTGGTGCGTTCTACACCTATCTGCTGGAGAACCTGTGGATACAGGAGGGTGGTCACCTCGCACCGCAAAAGGTGCTGGCAAGCCCATACATCGATTTCGTCGCGTGCCCCTACGCGTATCAGGGGGACGCCTCCGATGGCGCGGGCAACTGGCTGGGACGCTCGCGAGGGTTGGCGGGTGACGGTGGGTATCGTGTGTTGCTGGAGAGTATCCAGCGGCATGGGAAGCTTTACTTTGCGGAGATAGACCCCAGCACTTGCCTGGAAACACAGCCCGAGAACATGGGCAACGGCGGTGTCGGTAGCGAGACGTTGCGCGGTAGTCGGCTCATCCTGCGGCGCGACTTGGCGCACATGACGGCGCAGGGCAACGCGGGATGGCTGTTCGACATCGGCCCGGGCTGGTATGCTGAGGGGGAGTTACTGGAAGAGATTCGCGCTTTCGTACAGCTGGGCAGGGAACGTGTCCGCTGGAACCTGCAGTCCCCCGCGCAGGTGGCGGCGGTGTTTCAGCCCGAGAGCTTCTTCTTCACCGCCCACTGGAAAACGTCGCCTGGGGAAGGGGAGTACGACCTGTTCGGTGACTATTTTCTCAACAGGCAATCGCGCGCCATCCATCGGCTTGGTGCGCCGGTGGACTTTCTGGACATCAATGACTTGGAGGGAGGCGATGCCAGCCGATACCGCCTGTTCTTGCTGTGCAACTGCTTTGCTTTGCGCGATGAGCAGGTGGAGAAGTTGCGCCGTCTCTTTGCGCGAAGCGGTGCGACGGTGGTCTGGTTCTATGCGCCCGGCTTCGTCTGCCCGGAAGGGGCTTCGGTAGAGCGTATGGTCCGTTTGACAGGCTTATCCCTGCGCCTGTTGCCTGAAGCGGGAGGAATGTTGGCCGATGCGAATGGCAGGACGTTTGGCTTGCCCGGGATGCATCAACCGCGCTTTGTGGTGGAAGATGCCTCAGCTGAGCAGTTAGGGCGCTGGAAAGATGGCAGCGGTGTGGCTTTTGCCCGCAAGCAGGTAGATGGGTTCACCTCGGTGTATGTGGGCACTGCGCCCGTGCCTGCGGAGATTCTCCGATGGTTAGCGCAGGAGGCGGGGGTACGTTTGTGGAGCAGTCAGCCCGACATCGTGTATGCCTGCACGGATGCCGTCTCCGTCACCGCCACGTCCGATGGAGAAAGAGAAATTCGCCTGCCCAAACCCATGCGTCTATGGCAAAGCGACTCCAGCAGGCAGACCGTCTTCCGCCTGAAGATGCGCGCAGGAGAGACGGTGGTGTTCATCGCGTCCTGAGAGTTAGCGGAAGGTTCGGTAGATTTTTGGGGATTTTTTTGAAAAAGTTGCTGGAAAC
>JAPWUZ010000066.1 GCA_028275265.1 Armatimonadota bacterium
ATCCATCCAACCACCAATTTCGAATACCCCCGCTGACCCTTGACAGATGAGACTGGTTTGCATATAATATACAAAAATACACTTATTTTAATGCACATGAAAGGATTGAATACCCTGTGCATACGCGCATCTGGGTTTGCCCTGAGCGCGCTACAGGCACCACAAGGTCGCCCTGCGGTCGTGCTGCACGAGGGGCGTGTGGTGGAGGCGAACGCGCGGGCGCAATCGTTCGGCGTGAGCCGTTTCATGCCGCAGTCCGCCGTCAGCGCGGTCTGTCCCCACGCGCTCTGCCTGCAGGAAGACGTTATTGCAACCCAACAGTTGTACGAGCAGTGGATGCAACGCTGTTCCCGGCTTGCCCTGGCAACCGAGCCGATAGACTCTCACACGGTGTTACTGGACTGGCGTGGCTTCGAAGATGGTGGCAGGCAGGCATGGCGCACGCTGTGTTCTGAGAGCCAGCGCATGGGTGTCACGTTGACGGCGGGTTTCAGTGCGGGTAGAGTGTCGGCGCAGGTTGCCATGCGGGCGGCGGAGCGAAAGGGTCTGCGCCTGAAAATCTTAAAACCACCGCTTCTGCTGTCGCTATGGTCACTGCCACTGCAGTTGCTGCCAGCAGAGTATGAAGGGGTCGTGCAGCGATGCCTGCGGATAGGCTGGACGTCTTTCGGGACGCTGGCGTCACAGCCGATAGAGCAGGTGCGTACCCTGTTGGGGGAGAACGGGCTGTCGGTCTGGTATCTGGCGCAGGGCTACGACAGCCCTCACGTGCGCGCGCTTTACCCCCCGCCGCACTGGCAAACGGGCGGCGAGTTCGCCGATACCATCACCGAAGAGGCTGTGCAGGCGTTATGGAAGCGAGTAGCCCGCGAGTTAGCGGCAAAAGCGTCGCAGTGCGGACAGGGCATCGCCGAGATACGCCTGACGCTAACGCATGAAGGCAGCAAACGGCAGAATCTCCACCGCTCACTGCCTGCCCCCCTGTGCGATGAGCGCGCTATCTACGCCCAGATAAACCGCCTGTGGCAGATGCGTGCGCCCTTCCCCCCGCCTGTCCGTTGGCAACTCCGTGCCGTTTGGTCAACGGCGTCCCGCCCAATCCAGTTCGACTTAGAATCCTCAGCAGCACATCGCGGTGACCTGCAAGCGGCGTTGGCATACCTCCGTCGGCGGTTTGGCGAGGAAGCCTGTTTTCCCTTAGCGCACCTGGAAACCAGCTGGAACGAAAGGATGAGACGCTACTATGAAGCGTGCAACCTTTCCGCCTATTCAAGTGGAGCAGACGAGCGATGGACGCCCCTGTCGCATCAGGTGTGACGGGCAGGTGTGGCAAGTTTGTGTGGTGGAGGAGTGGTTAGAGGTCGGTCGCTGGTGGCAGGGAGAGAGCCGGCGTGTGTTTTACCGCCTGCTTACCGAGCATCAGCGGGTGCTGGAGGTCAGTCTGGAGCCTGCCACGCAGCGATGGACTTTGGAGAAATGGCTGGACTGAGGAGGCGTGGGCGATGCATCATGGAGGCATACACCTGCATGTACACTCGGGTTTTAGCTTTCTGGACGGAGCCAGTGCAGTGGAGGAGCTCGTTGCCGAGGCAGCGCGACTGGAGATGCCTGCCCTTGCGCTGACCGACCACCATGGGGTCTACGGGGCGGTGCGTTTCGCGCAAGCCTGTCATCGTCACGGAATAAAGCCCATCGTGGGGGCGGAGGTCACGCTGGAAGACGGTTTCCACCTGACCCTGTTATGCGAGAACCGCAGGGGGTATGCGAATCTATGCCAGCTGCTGACACGCGCCCACCTGCAATCGCCGCGCGGCAAGACACAGGTACGCTTTGAATGGTTGGAGCGATATGCCGAAGGTCTGATTGCGCTGACTGGCTGTCGTCTGGGCAGGTTGACCTATCTGCTGCGAGCGCAACGCTACCGGGAAGCACGGCAATGGCTCGAAACCCTGCGTGCCGTTTTCGGTAAAGAGAACCTGTTCGTGGAGCTACAGCACACCCGCAAGCCCGGAGATGCATGGATAGTCACCCGTCAGCTCGAGGCGGCACAAAGCCTGCAACTGCCCGTTGTTGCCACCGCGAACGTGCATTACTCCACTGCAGACCGCTTTCCCGCACACGACCTGCTGACCTGCGCCCGTCTCGGCGTTACGGTCTCGGAGGCACACCCGCTGCGCCCCATCAACGACTGCAACACCCTCGCAGACGCGCTGAGCTGGCAGGTGCGGTATCGAGATTGCCCCGAAGCTTGGCAGAACAGCCTGCTTCTTGCCGAACGGTGTGCGGCAGACGTGGTGCCGCTGGGGCGTGACCTGTTCCCCCGCTTCCCACTGCCACACGGACAAACCGCCGAGCGGATGCTACAGCAATTGGTGCGGGAAGGGGCAAAACAACGCTACCCTTCTATCACCGACCACCTGCGCCGCCGACTGCGACGGGAGCTGCATGTGATTTGCACACTGGGATACGCCGACTTTTTCCTTGCCGTGTGGGAGCTGACCCGCTTCGCCCGCGAGCAACGCATCCGATGGTCGGCGCGCGGCTCCGTCTCCGACAGCGCAGTCGCCTACTGTCTGGGTATCAGCGATATCGACCCCATCCGACGCGGACTCCCTTTCGAGCGGTTCCTTTCTATCGAGCGCAGCCAGAAGCCCGATATCGACCTCGACTTCGACGCCAACCGCCGCGAGGAGGTGTTCCATTATGTACGTCAACGTTACGGCGAGGAGCATGTGGCGATGGTGGGAACATTCTCCACCTACCGCGCCCGCTCCGCTGTGCGACTGGTTGGCAAAACGCTGGGCTTGCCCCCGGACCTGGTAGACCGTCTGGCGAAGCGTATCCCCCTGTTCTGCTATGCCGACGACCTGGAGCGCGTCTTTGCCAATGCGCCCGAGCTGCGTGAAAGCGGCTTCACCGCCCATCAGGTACAACAGATGCTAAAACTGTGCGCCCAGATTGCCAACCTGCCTCACCATCTGGGCACGCATCTGGGCGGCATACTCATCAGCCGTGAGCCTATCGACAGCGTCGTGCCTGTGCAGGTGTCTCCGATGAACCGCAAGGTCGTGCAATGGGATAAGGACGATGTGGAAACGGCGGGCTTCGTCAAACTCGACCTGCTCTCCCTGCGGATGCTCTCTGCCGTCGAACACGCGGAAGGGCAGATTCGGCGTAGTGTTCCCGACTTCCGCGTGAGCGACATCCCCTACGATGACCCCGATACCTTCGAGATGATACGCGCAGGCGAAACCATCGGGGCGTTTCAGATAGAGAGCCCAGCACAACGTAGCCTGCACACGCGCTTGAACTCGCAGTGCCAGATGGATATCGACGTCAGCGTGGCGCTGATACGCCCAGGACCCATCCGCGGCGACATGGTTTCGCCCTTCGTCAACCGCCGCAACGGGGACGAGCCCGTGCATTATCTGCACCCCCATCTGGAACCCATCCTGCGCCATACCTGCGGTGTGCCCGTGTTTCAGGAGCAGATTATTCTCATTGCCACCCGCCTTGCGGGCTTCACCCCCGGCGAGGCAGACCAGCTGCGCAAGACGATGACCCACCACCGCTCCCGACAGGAGATGGAGAGACTGGGCAGACTGTTTGTGGAGCGCGCCGTACAGCGGGGATACAGCGCGGATTTGGCGATGCGCGTGTACGAGTGGATTTACGGCTTCGCGGGCTACGGCTTCTGCGAGGCACATGCCGCCAGCTTCGGAGACACCGCCTACAAGACCGCCTACATGCTGCGTTACTACCCCGCGCAGTTTTACGCTGCGCTGCTCAGCTGCCAGCCAATGGGCTACTATCCCCCGAACACTCTCGCGCTGCAGGCGCGAACGCGCGGCATTCGGCTGCTGCTACCCGACATCAACCGCAGCGAGATTGCCTGCACGGTGGAGGAGGGCAACATCCGTCTGGGGTGGTGCCGCGTGCGGGGAATGAGCCGTGAGGAGATGGAGAGCCTGCTGACAGCGCGCGCCGAACGACCGTTCCAGTCCCTAGAAGACCTGTGTCGACGCACCACACTGCGCAGAGATACCCTGGAGCGGTTGATTCTCTGCGGAACCTTCGATTCATGGCATCCTAACCGCCGACAGTGGCTGATGCGGCTTCCATACGCCCTGGCGCAACGGCAGGCGTTCGGCAATCTGTTCCCTGCGGAGGTGCTGCCATCGCCCTGCCTGCAAGCGGAGGATTTTACCACATGGGAGAAGTTCTGGTATGAGTGGGAGATACTGGGGCTGAGCGTGGATTGCCACGTGATGACCTTCTTGCGCGACTACCTGCAACGTCGCAACATCCTGAGTACTGCCGACCTGTCAATGGTGCGCGACGGCGCGTGGGTGAAACTCGCGGGGTTGGTCGTCTGCCCCCATCGCCCGCCGACGCGCAGTGGGCGCCGCGTGCTGTTCGTCTCGCTGGAGGACGAGTTCGGGTTGGTAGATGCCGTGCTGTTCGAGAAGGTATATCAGGCATACGGGCACTGGGTGCTGACGCAGCCGATGGTTATCGTAGAAGGACACCTGCAACGGCGTGGACGCGGGTTGAGTGTGGTCGTACATCGCGTGGAACCCTATCGCCCTGTGCGTGTCACCAACGGCTTTCCCGAGCCTGTGGAGCAGGTCTGCCTGCGGGTGTAAGTCTTGCCCGATGCACGCTGCGCATTGACCGTCCTCCCCGAATCCGATACAATGAAACCAAGAGGAGGAACCGAAATGACCCGTGCGGAACTCGCCAAACGCATCGACCACACCCTGCTTCGCCCGACCAGCACCTGTGCCGACATCGAGCGGTTGTGCGAAGAGGCGTTGCAGTACCACTTTGCCAGCGTGTGCATCCAGCCATGCTGGTTGAAAATCGCCGTGCGCCACCTGCAGGGAAGCGATGTCGCTGTGGGCACTGTGGTGGGCTTCCCGTTGGGAGCGAACATGCCCGCAGTCAAACTCTATGAGGCAGAGCAGGCTCTGGCGGCGGGGGCTACGGATCTGGATATGGTGGTCGCCCTCCCCGCCTTGAAATCGGGCGACTGGCGCACCGTGCGCCATGAGATCGAGCAGATAGCCGCCCTGTGCCGTTCGGCGACGCCGGCCGCTGTGCTGAAGGTAATTATCGAGTGCTGTTATTTGACGCAGGACGAGAAGATACAGGCAACCCGCGTGGTGGCGGAGTGCGGTGCCGACTTTGTAAAGACATCCACTGGCTTCGGTGAGGGTGGAGCCACTATCGAGGATGTGCGCCTATTGCGTTCTGCGGCGCCTCCTCCGCTGAAAGTGAAGGCGGCAGGAGGAGTCCGCACCCTGAGTCTGGCGTTAGAACTGCTTCGGGCAGGCGCAGACCGCATCGGCACCAGCAGCGGGGTGACTCTCCTGCAGCAACTTGAGGAGGGAACTTAGTTGCCTCCTGTCAACGTGCAGGCAATCGTGCTGCGCAGGCGCGCACTCGGTGAGGCGGACAAGGTGCTGACCCTGTTCACTCGCGAAATGGGCAAGCTTTCCGCCATCGCCAAAGGGGCGCGTAAACCCACCAGTAAACTGGCGGGAGCCACCGAGACCTGTGTGCGCGCGCGGTTCCACCTTGCTCAGGGCAAGACCTTCTGGATAGTGACCCAGGCATCCGTCGAACGGGCGCGGGCGAAGCTGCATCGCCTGCTGGTGAACGCCACCGCCGCCATCTACGCCTGCGAGCTGGTGGACTGTCTGCTGGAAGAGAACGTGCCCGATGAGGAGCTGTTTGACCTGCTGTCGGATACACTGGACGAGTTGGAGATCAGCGAGCATCCCATGTGGACTCTGTGCCTTCTGGAGAACGCCATCATGCTTCAGCAGGGGTATACTCCCGTGCTGGAAACCTGCGCTCGTTGTGCGAAAACGGTCGATGGTGAACAGATTGCCTTTCAGCCCGGCTCTGGTGGTGTCTTATGCGCTTCGTGTGCCCGCGCTGAGAATCACGTGGTGATGCTCCCGCGGCTGGCGTGGCTCACCTGGCGCGTGCTGAACGCAGGTGGTCACGTGGACTTTCCAGAGGAGCCGGCAGCGGGCGAGCTGGAACGCGCCGTGCATCTGCATCTGAGGTACCATCTGGATAGAGAGATGAGAAGCACGCAGGTGCTCTGGCAACTGCGGCATGAGCTGTCAGGAGGAGAGGTATGCTGAGAAGGGGTTTGGTGTATGCAACAGCTGTCTTGCTTTTATGGTTCTCCAGCATCGCTCACGCCCAGACCAGCTTCGCCGAGCGCGTGGTGGAGCATCGGCTGACGAACGGGTTGCGCGTGCTCATCCTACCCCGCAAGCAGTCGCCGACCTGCGCTTTTTACATCCTGCACCGGGTGGGTGGCGTGGATGAAGAGAGCGGACGTACCGGCGTGACGCACCTGCTGGAACACATGCTTTTCAAGGGGACTACCACCATCGGCACGCGCGACTACGAGAAGGAGAAACCCATTTGGGATGAGATAGAGCGTTTGCACGACGAGCTGGAAGCGGAACGCGCCAAAGGCGAACGGGCAGACAAACAGCGCATCGCCCAACTGCGCCAACGCGAGCAGGAGCTGCTGCAACAGGTGAGCCAATGGCTGATACCGCAAGAGTATGACCGCATCTTTGAACGCGCAGGCAGCCCCGGCACCAACGCATGGACATCCAATGATGTCACTGTCTACACCGTCAGCGTGCCAGCAAACCGCCTCGAGCTGGCGGCGCGGATGCAGGCAGACCAGATGAGTAACCCCGTCTGGAGACAGTTCTATCAGGAGCGTGACGTGGTGTTGGAAGAGCGTCGTCAGAGCGTGGATGACAGCCCGGACGGTGCGCTGTGGGAGGCTTTTCTGGCGACCGCTTTTCAGGTGCATCCTTATCGCAACCCCGTGATTGGCTGGGAGTCGGACGTTTCGCGCCTGCGCACGGCGGATATCGACCGCTTCTTCCGCACGTTTTATGCCCCAAACAACACGTGGCTGGCGGTGGTGGGAGATGTAGAGCCAGAGCGGGTCATCGCGCTGGTGGAGAAGTATTTCGGGAGCATTCCCGCGCAACCCCTGCCGGAGAGGCGCATTCCCGAAGAGCCCCCTCAGCGAGGCGTTCGGCGCGTGGTGGTGAAGATGCCCGCCAACCCGCAGATGCTGATGGGATTCCACAAACCCAGCGCGCCACACGACGACGATGTGGTGTTCGAAGTGATACAGGGTATTCTAACACGGGGACGTACCGCGCGCCTGTACCGCGAGCTGGTGGAGAAGCAGAAAATCGCGCTCAGTGTCGCCGCCTACTCCGCTCCGGGCGACCGCTACCCGAACCTTTTTGTCATAGACGCTGTGCCCCGTCACCCGCACACCGTGCAGGAGCTGGAGCAAGCCATCTGGCGCGAGATAGAGCGACTGCGCACGCAGCCCGTGACCCAGGCTGAGCTGAACCGCATGCGCACATGGGCGGAGGCAGATTTTATTCGGCAACTGCGTTCCAATGAGGGCATGGCGACGCAGCTGCTGTGGGCGGATGCAGTGCTTGGTGACTGGCGCGAGCTGTTTCGCTTTGTGGAGCGCGTGCGCAAAGTGACTTCTCAGGACGTGATGCGCGTGGCGCGCAAGTACCTGCACAAAGATAACTGCACCATCGCGGTGCTGCAGCCCACACCGGAGGCAAGCCGATGAGAAAAGTGACTTTCATGCTGTGGATGCTGTGTGTGGCGGCGATTGCCTGCGCGCTACCTCCGACGGGTATCGAGTATCCTCCGCTGCAGTACTCCCTGCCGAAAGCGGAGCGCGTCGTGCTGCCCAACGGCATTGTGCTGTATGTGCTGGAGGACCATGACCTGCCGCTGGTAGATGTGGAGGTACGCCTGCGAGGGGGGCGGCTGTACGAGCCCGCAGAGAAGGCGGGGCTGAGCATCGTCTTCGCACGGGCATGGCGCAACGGTGGAACCCTTGCCCGTTCGCCGGAGGCGTTCCACACTGCGATCGAGGACATGGCGGCGATACTGGACGTTGCCGATGAGGACGATACCATCGGCATCTCCCTTTCCACACTGGCACGGGACTGGCGCAAAGGATTGAGCCTGCTGGTGGAGCTGGTGCGAACCCCGGCGTTTCGCGAGGAGCAGGTGAACCTGGCGAAGGCGCGTACGGTAGAGGAAATCCGACGGCGTAACGACGATATCGCGGGCATCGCCAGCAGGGAGTTTGCGGGACTGGTGTATGGCGTGAATCACCCGCTGGGAAGGTTGCCTTCTGTGCAGACCGTGCAAAAGATAACCCGCCGTGACCTGCTGGAATGGCACCGAAGGCTGGTGACGCCTCGCAACCTGTGGATTGCCGTCACGGGCGATGTCCAGCGTGATGCAGTCATACAGGAGATAGGCCGTTTGTTCGGCAACTGGAACGGTTCCCAACCCCGATTGCCCGCCGTGCCGCTGCCCAAAGAGCAGAACGCCACGACCGCATTCATCGCGAAGCAGGCGGAGCAGGCTCACGTGCGCGTGGGGCATCTGGGAGTCCCTCGCGGTGTGGCGGAGCGCGCCGCGCTAGATGTGCTGAACTATATTCTGGGCGGCTCCTTTACCTCGCGCCTCACGCAGGAGATACGCGACAGGCGAGGGCTGGCTTACGCGGTGTGGAGCAGCCTCGCGCCAGCCAACCCGACGGGGCTGTTTGTCATGGGATGCCAGACCAAAAGCGAGTCGGCGGAAGAGGTAATTCACCTGATGAAAGAGCAGGCGCGCCGTTTGACCGAAGAACCGCCCGGCAAGGAAGAGCTGCAGCAGGCGAAGGAGAGCCTGGTCAACTCCTTCGTCTTCCGCTTCCCGACGGCACACGACGCGGTAGTTGCGCAGATGCTGCTGGAGATACACGGTCTGCCCCGCGATACCTACGACACCTACATCCAGCGAGTGCAGGCGGTGACGGACCAGGACGTGCTTCAGGTGGCGCGGAAGTACGTGCATCCCGACCGATTACAGGTTCTGGTAGTGGGGGACGGCAAGAAGCTGGCGAAGCTGGCAGCACAGGCAAAGCGGCTGCAGGCACGGTGAAGGGGAGCAAACGGATGGTCATAGTGGGCTTCGACCCGGGTACCGCGATAACGGGCTACGGCGTATTGCAGCAGGAAGGGCAGGGGATTGCCGTGTTGACCTTCGGTTGTATCACTACGCCTGCAAATCTCGCCGCGCCACGCAGACTGCAACGCATCTACGAAGAGGTCTGCCGTTTGCTGGATGAGTACCAGCCAGACGTGGTGGTGACGGAACGGCTATTCTTCAGCCGCAACGAGACCACTGCGCTGAGTGTGGGACGCACGATCGGGGTGATTTTGCTGGCGGCGGCGCAGCGGGGCATCGAGTGGGTGGAGTACACGCCGTTGCAGGTGAAAACCGCGGTGGTGGGCTACGGGGGCGCGGAGAAAAAGCAGATTCAGTATATGGTGACCCGACTGTTGGGACTCTCCGCGACGCCCCAGCCCGACGATGCTGCTGACGCACTGGCGGTTGCGTTGTGCCATGCGCACAGCGCGTGGGCAAGGGGACTGGAAGCGCGTGGGAGGTGACCCCGTCGATGGACGCATTACGCATCCTGATATGGCTACTGGGCGGACTGGTCATCGTCATGCTGGTGTGGCGAGTGGTACGACTGGCTCGACTGTTGGAGAAGCGTATCGAGGAGTACGATGAAAAGGAGCGGTCGGAAGTGGAGCGCAATCTGTTTGCCGAGCTGTCGGAACTGTATGCTCAGGAACCCCCCAAAAGGGGCGACGGCAAACCGCCGCGTTCATGAGAAGCCATCTGCAGCACCGACCGTTGCATATCCTTCCACATCTCCTCGACGGTCACGAACTGGTAGCCTCGCCGACGCATTTCCGCGACAAACTCGGGAAGCACCTGCACCGTCTGTGGGACTTTCTCGTGCAGCAGGATGATACTGCCCGGTCTTACGTGTGCGAACAGCCGCTGTCTGAGCGTTTCCACAGGAGGACGTTCATAATCGGCAGGGTCGTCTGTCCACATTACCGTCACGTAGCCACCGAACTGGGCAACCTGTCGTACGGCGTGGTTGGTCATGCCGCCGGGTGGACGCACGAAGCGCGGGATGCGTCCTGTGGCACGCCATATGGCTGCTGCGCCCGCCTCTATCTCTTCATGGACAATCCCCAGAGGCATCTGGCTCAGGCGCAGGTGGTTGTAGGTGTGGTTTTCCACCTCATGCCCGTCTTCCACCATCTGGCGTACCAGCTCGGGGTAACGGTCCACGTTCCTACCAACCACGAAAAAGGTGGCGCGTACATGGAGCCGGCGCAGGGTTTTCAGAAGGACAGGCGTGTGATAAGGATGGGGTCCGTCATCAAAGGTGAGGGCAATCCATTTGCGTGCGGGATTGCCGTGATACATCTTGTAAGTGCGTAACTGCACGAGCATCTGCTGGACGTCATGGGGAACACCATCACTCGCGGA
>JAPWUZ010000067.1 GCA_028275265.1 Armatimonadota bacterium
CGTAGGAGCTGGGATCCCAAGGCACGCCCAAGTAGCGTGCAGGCTGCCCAGGCGACCCCCAGTCGGTCGCCGCCCACCAGTTGTTCGACACGTCGGGGAACACCTCGTCATAATCCTGGATGTACATCAGCAGGGAGAGGTTAATCTGTTTCATGTTCGAGGTGCATGTGGCTAAGCGTGCTTTTTCCCGTGCCTGGGCGAACATGGGGAACAGGATTGCTGCTAGAATCGCGATAATCGCGATTACGACGAGCAGTTCAATGAGCGTAAATGCGTCGCGTCTCATACTGACCTCCTGGTACAAGGTATTCAGGTTGTTGGTACGTTATTTTAGCAAAACTATCGATTTTTGGTCAAGACGTAGGAGAACGCTTCCGAAAAAATGCATCTGGATACAGCAGGTTATTTGGGGGCCATTGCACCGGCGATACCTCTTTGTGGCTACCCGGCGAGCTTCCCAAGCGGGCAGCTTTTGTGATAGCATGTTTCTGCAATCCCTGCAGGAGGATGGGCTGGTGACGCTTCGGCTGGAAGATTATCTGGACGCGGTGTTTCTCGACATCGAAACCACCGGCATCAATCCCGCATACAGCGAGCTGACCCTGATTGCGCTGTATCAGGAAGATGATACCGGCAAAAAGGCGAGGCTTTACGTGAACGACCTGCACGATGCGGTAGAGACCCTGCGCCACATCGAGAAAAAAGCGCAGGAGTATGCTTACGACAGTATCAACGTCTGCCCGTTAGAACAGTTTGCCCAACACGCAGAGTTCCTGTCGCGCATCGCTACCTATAACGGCGAGCAGTTTGACCTGCCCTTTATCGCCTACCACCTGCCGCAGGTGCGTCCGCTATTCCGTACATGGCAGCATCTGGATATCTACACGCAGGTAGCGATGCCGCTACGCGATATCGGACTGTTGCGAACGCCAAACCTGAAATTGAAAACGCTCCTCAGCCACCTGCGCGTGCCCCGACACCCGAGCGTGCAGATGATGCGCGGACAGGACGCGGTGCACTTGTGGAATCAGTGGAAGCACCTCTTTAACTCTGAAGCGCTCACCACGCTGGGCATCT
Organism: Armatimonadota bacterium; assembly: GCA_028275265.1. Lineage (GTDB taxonomy): Bacteria > Armatimonadota > HRBIN16 > HRBIN16 > HRBIN16 > HRBIN16. The sequence goes on from JAPWUZ010000067.1 coordinate 1,078, forward strand.
ACGCGCTGGAAGACGTGCGTTGCACGCGCCTGTTGTTGCAACGGCTCATCGACGTCCGCCGCGGCTCGCCCTGGGCTGGCGTGTGGTAGTTACCAGGTAATCACCGCCGTCTGCTCAGGAGCCAGCTTCAGGCGAACGTGAAGCGTACTGCCTTCCAGTTTGGCATCCAGACGTATCCCATGCACCAGCTCTACCGGTTGCTTCGCGTCGTCAGGGGATTGCCCCAAAGCGTGCAGGTCGATTCGCAGCTGCACCTCGCGTTCCGTGCTCTCCGGGTTGAACACGGTAAATGTCTTCTTGCCGTAGCGTTCCACCCAGCCACCTTCGGCGGTGGCGTATGTGATTGGTTCCCAGCCTGCCTCCGCCACCCGCCGAATCAGCGGGATATACTTCTGGAACAACGCACGGTCGCGGTTATACCATGCCGGGTTCTGCCAGTAGGGGTTATCCGCGGCGTTATGACTGAACATGCTGGGATAGATACCCCAGAACAGACATCGCTGGAAGTAGCGCTCCACTTGCCCCCCGAACGTCTCATAATCGGTGTTCATCAACAGGACGTAGGGTTTGTGGTAGCTCATGCTGCGCCAGATGTCCATCTGTGCCGGAGAAACTGGCTTCCACCCGCCGTTTTGCCACCAGTTGGTTTCCGTGCCCGAAACGTCCAGCTGCGCCATCATGAATGGGAACCGCCAGCCGACCGCGTTGGCGAACAGCCATTTGCCGCGCCGGCGCATCTCCCCAGCCAGGTAACGGGTATACTCCCACGTGCTGAATATCTGCAGGATTGCCGGACGCAGGTTGCCCGTGCCGAACACCAGCGGCACGTCGACGGTGGCAAAGTGCTCCTCACGGTAGTTCAGCATCTCGCCGCCCATCTCCAGCGAATCGAGGTACTCGCCGTCCAGTCCCTCCGTGCCCGCTTTCGTGTAGGCTCGCTCTGCATGAGAGGGCGGGAAGTTCAGGTAGGCTTTGGAAGGGTCATCGGGCGTAGAGGGGATGTCCGGGTCGGGGTTGAGCAGGAACATTGCGCCGTCGTTCCAGGGGGCGACGGTGATGTAGCGATACAGCCTGCCGCTCTGGTCGGAGATGATACCGCATTTCAGCGTTGCCCGCGCCTGCGCTTTCTGCCAGGCGTCACCCAGTTTCCCCTGCGCATACTGCTGCAGGCAGTCGTCCACACCGGCGTCGGTGCGCGGAAACGTTTTGGGCATAGGCATCCAGTAGCTCATCGGCTCGGTGTAACGGAAGGAGAGAATGCCCAGCTGGTCATCTTCCGCTACGCTGTTATCGCCCTCATGGAACACGATGCCGAAATCCTGTACGTTTTGCACGGTATGCGGTGCGGTGAAAGCAATCCAGATGCCCTGCTTGGGCAAGCGGTTGCGGAACCAGTCGGGGAAGGCTGTGATGTAGCGCTGCAGGGCGGATCGAAAACCCCATTGCGGGTCGGCAGACCATAGCAGCAGGTGAAACTGGGCGCGATAGGGAAACTTGCGCGTCTTGCCGCTGAGCACGGCGTCAAAGGCAGCGCACGCCCACTCCCACTGCGGATTGGCAAACAGTCGCACCAACCGCGGCTCGTCCATCCGCCACCCCCAGGCGATGCTCCAGTTCCCGTCCGACAGGCACGCCAGAGGGTACACGCTCATCATGCCGTTGGCGCCGCCGTTGATGCGTATGAGATGCGCCTTCTCGCTGCCCGCCGCCTCCACCTTCTGGCGAATGTCGTCATGCCAGAACGCGCCCTGCATCTGCACCGGTACCGCCCAGAGCAGGCTCACCGCGCGGTCGGGACTGCCCTCCGGAATGCTCAGTGTGGCGGTTGCCTGCAGAAGGTCGCCTACCTGTTCGTAACGCACCTCCAGCTGTATATCCGTTGCTTTGCCTGTCCAGATAAGAGGGCTGCGACTCGTCCACCTGCCGCTGAAAGGCACGAGAACGTTGGGTTGCTGCATATCGCGCAGGAACCAGCCGCCCGGCAGTTTGCCCTTCGGCAAGGGCTTGCCCCGCCACAGCAGCTGCGTTACCAGCCCAGCGTCGTCGAACTGCACCTGCAGGTCATCTGCTTTGCCCCAGCGCACGCTGCCTTTGCCGGCTCGCAGGGCCGGCTGGCGAGTGGTTTGCATATCCAGCACCTGCAGCCCCTCCAGTATCTCCATCTGAATGTCGTCGAACCACACGGTACCTGCATGATTGCGCAACAAGAGATGCACATACACCTTGCCAATCGGCTTGCGGGGGATGACCAGCACCTCGCGCCGCTCCCAGTCATGCGTGCCGGTGCTGAACGGAGCGATCAAGCCCCACTCGGGAGTGCCGTCGGTGTAGTAAAGGTCGATATACAGCGAGTAGCCCGCGTCCGCGCTGCCGGAGACATCCTGCGCTTTGCTCCACGCCGACACCCGCAGGGGAACAGGCTTGCTCTGGTTCAGTTCGATCACGTGCATCACGCCGCTGCGCAAATCGGCTGTCGCGTTGTGCAGGCGGATACTTGCCTTGCTGCCGCGCTTCACCTGTTCATCCAAGGCGAAGGTGCCTTCCGTCGCGTTCCATGTCTGCAGCGACTGTTTCTGTGCCGCAGCGGCTATTGCAAAGCCGATAACCATCAGGATGCTGACCGTTTTCAACAGATGTTCCCTCCTCGTTCACCTCGTGGACGTCCTGTGTAACGTCCACCGTTTCGGAGAATACGACGGCAGGCAGGTTCCGTCCTTTGCCACATGCAAGGGCGCGGCTCGCGCCAAGCCGTGAGATGCTCCACCCGCAGGGAGGTCAGGTGGGGATTGGCTCACCCGGAGTTTCGCCATCCAGATACACGACGCTGGTTAATATGCCCGCTGAATCAGCTCATTCCAGAGGGCACGCTTGATGGCGTTGGAGACCTGCTCCGCCAGCTCCTGCATACTCTTGCCGTACAGGGCGGCGTCCTCAGGCTCGATAGTCAGTATCGGGTGGTTGCGCGCCACCACAGTGCGCTTATCGCTGGACAGGCGGATGTCAAACATCTGGATGCCGTCGTTCAACAGGCTGTCCAGTCGCTCGCTAATCTGTCGGGCGCGCTCGGCGGAGGGTTGTCCGTCGCGGTCTGCAGGGGCAAACACCGGAACGCTGTCCAGGTAGACCTCCACCAGATTGCGGTCTTGCACCGTTTTCTCGCGCAGTTCCACAGGTAAAATACGTGCCACCGCCCTGCGGTTGACGGGAATGTTCAGCTCGCGGAACAGGTTCAGCATCGCCTGTGCACGTTCTCGCGAGGGAGGGTGCGTGCGGAAAATGCCCAGTTGCCTCTCCGGTCGCCGCGCTTCATCGCGCGCCAGTCGCTCCATAAAGGTCAGCATGCCCACAGGATTGTACTTCGTTTGCATCAGGTACAGGATAGCAGCGCGGTCGGCGTCTACTTCCGCTTCCTGAGTGAAGCCGTTCAGTTTGGCTATCTGATACAGCTGAACTCCCATCATGACATTGCTCAAATCCCGCGCCGGCGCGCCAGAGAGAACCATCACCAGCAGAGTGGGTAGCGTCACCCGACGGTTAATCTTCTCGTTTTCCTGCCCCAGACGCAGCAGATGATGATGCGCCGCGTGTGCGATTTCGTGCGCCAGTACCGCCGCCAGCTCGTGGTCGGACTGTACGTAGTCCAGCAAACCCTTGTTCACATAGATAAACCCACCCGGCAGAGAGAAGGCGTTGACATCCTTATCATCCACCACCTTAAACGTGTACTGGAACTGCGACTTTTTTTGGATGCCCCACGTGATGGGAATCTCGGAGGCGTTGGCTATCGCGGCAATCTCCTGCCCGATGCGGTTCACCCGCTCCACCAGAGCCGCGTCATTGACAATACGCAGGGTGCGCTCGATCTCCTGAGCCGCTTCCCTGCCCATGCGCACCTCAGGGTCCTCTTCCGCCTTGGGCTGAGCGAAGACCTCTATCGCCAGCCCTCCAAACATAAGGCTGACCACGAGCATCATCACCAGATAGATTTGCCGAAACGTTCTGTCCATCAATAGCAACCTCACTATGCATTCCATCCCATTATAGCATACGGATAGCCCGTGTCTTACTATTTCCACCTATCAGACGGGCAAAAACAGCTGGCGGTTTCATGATACACCAAAACGAAGTGACCAGCCACCTGTCAATCCCACTGGACTCACTCGCCGTACACCTGCGGTGGCGCAAGATATTCGGGGAAACGCTCTCTCAGCGCGCGGCGCACGAGGTAGCAGAGATGACACGCTTCGATGTAGCCCGGCTGCACGGGGTAGCCAAACCTCCGGGCGAGCCCGGCAGGACCTCCCTCCACCAGCAGCGCACATATCGGATGCTCCTCCGCCCGATAGCGCGCCACCAACTCGGAGAGGGGAGTTTGCCACAGGTTGCCCATGCACAATCCCTGACAGAGATGCACGTTACCGTAGGCGTCCACATGCACACGTCCGGGGTCGCGCAGGTTTTCGTAGGGACATTCGGTAAAGGTATGCCATGGGCGCGTTGGCAGTCCCTGTGACAGTTTTTCTACCGCCCGCCCCCGAAACCGCACCCCGCCTCCCACAATGGGTTCGCCCTTTGTGCCCCGCTCCTTATCGAGATAGCTTACCGTCGGCGGCTCAATGGAAATCATCCCGCAGGGAATGCCGAGCTGCTGAGCCGCCGACATCGCACGCTTCGCCGCGGTGTCTTGTTCCGAACCGCTGTGGAACTGGTCATCGCTGAAGCTGATGAAACCGATACCTGCCTCCTGTAAAGGCTTCAGCCAGAGCATCGCATCCTCCACGCTGGTGGCAAAATAGCCGTTCGTGACGATACCTGTGTGGAAGCCCATCTGGCGCGCGATACGCACTGCCTCCAGTAGCAGCGGGTAGTACAGAAAGGGCTCTCCGCCTTCGAAAAACACCGTCTGCACCGTGCCCGTCTTGCGCGCCTCCTGCAGCACCGCCTCTACCTGCGCCAGCGTGAAGGTACCCTTTGCGCGGGGACTGCCGTACACGAAGCAATGCTCGCACTCATGCGGGCATTTGTAGGTTAACAGAAAGTGGATGCCGGTCAGCATCTCAGCCTTCCCCTGCTGCCATGCAGTCCAGCGCCTCGTCCACCATCGACAGGTAATTTTCCACCGGCACATAGCTGGGGATGGAGTTGCCTGACCCTACCGCATACCTGCCCCGTGCCCCGCAGGTCTCTATCAGATAGCGGGTGTGTGCGCGCACCTGCTCCGGCGTGCCTGCCGACAGGATGTTCAGGTCTACCCCGCCCAGCACCGCGATGCGGTCACCGTATTGCTTCTGAAATTCCTGCACGGGGATAATGGCGTCCTCGAAGGAATGCTTGCCGTCGATGCGCACATCCTCGATGAGGTCTTCCATAATCGCCTGCAGGTTGCCACAGGAGTGCAGGAAATAGGGCAAGCCGCGCTCGTGTGCCATGTGCGCCCACTTTTTGTGCCAGGGCAGGCAGTATTTGCGCAGCACGTCGGGAGCGATCAACGTGCCTGACCGAAAGCCCATATCGTCGCCGGGGAAGACCACGATGAGCCTGTCCAGCTGCAGCAAGTGTTCGTAAAACTGCGTAATCAGCGTGCCGATGCGGTCGCTCACGGCTTCCACCAGCGCAGGGTCGTCATACAGCGCAAGACACAACCCCTCCAACGACATCACCCATGAGAGATGCTCGAAGATACCCGCTGCGTGCGAGGAGATAAAGCCCATGCCTTCGGGCAGATGGTCGTTGATGTACTCCAGCACGAAGAAGTCCACGTCCTCGATGCGCGGCCAGGGGTATTTTTCAAAATCCTCCCAGCTGCTGATGGCGCCCTGATGCTCATCTGCCCATGCACGCTGCTTACTGGAAGCGGTATCGCCGGTAAGCAGATGGCGTTCCTGAAACGGCAAACCAATCTCCAGCCGCACGAAGTCATAACCCATGCGGTACCAGAAGTCAATGACCATATCCAGAAAAGCCTTCAGTGACTCGCGGTCGCCCTGCGGGGTAACCCAATCCCTGCCCATCAGTTCGGTAACAATCGGGCGCATCACCACGTCGTCCACGATGTACTCCACCAGCGGTGTGCGATGCTGCGGAATCCGCCCCATCAGGATGTCCACGAACTGCTGAGCGTTGGGCTGGGGCTTCTTCACGGGAACATGTCGCCACATCGTCAATATCTCCTCCCGCCAGGATTAGCGCACTACCACGTAAGGACGTATCTGCTCCAGCTTTTTGGGACCGATGCCACGCACCTCGATCAGCTCGTCCACCGATTGAAAGCCCCCATTCTGCTTGCGGTAATCGAGAATGGCACGTGCGGTTGCGGGACCAACTCCGGGCAAGCTCTCCAGCTGCGCGGCACTCGCGGTGTTCAGGTTGATTTTGCCAGCGGGAGGCTCCTGACGCCCCGCTGACCCCCGAACGGTTACCCCGCCGGGCGAGATACTCCCCACCCGACCTTCCACCGTTACCGATTCGCCTTTGCGGGGCACATACACCTGCACTCCGTCCTCCAGCGGCTGCGCAAGGTTCACCAGGTCGGGGTCCGCCTTGCTGCTGAAGCCACCCGCAGCCCTTATCGCATCGTCCACTCGGCTGCCGCGCGGGATGCGCACGATGCCGGGATTTTTGACCGCCCCTGCCACATGCACCACGATTTCGTCGCTTGGGGCAGGTGCCGCGTCCAGCTGGGTCGTGGAGGTCGCCCTCTCGTTTTCACCTGACGGAGATGTCGCTTCAGGCGCCTGTAAGGTCTCTGGGGGAGAGACAGGGGGTGGAGCCGATGAAGACGGGCTCAGGAACGACAGCCCCTGCCACAGCAGGATGCCGCAGGTAAGTGCCACCAGTGCACCAACCGTCCAGAACCCTCTTGGAAGGCGTTCCATCTGCGTCACCTATCCTCCGACAGTTCACTTTTTCGCCAAGCGAGGGAGAAACTCCTGTGTCATGCAACCGCTTATCGTTCCGCCAGGCGGTCGAGTGCCCACTCCAGATGCTCGCGCACCATCGGGTCGGTCTCCTGTGCCAATTCCTGCTGCAGCGTGGGTATCGCATCCGCCTGCCTGCTGTTACCGATTGCAACCGCCACGTTGCGCCGGAAACCGCGCCACTTTGCGCGTTTGACCGGGCTACGACGGAACGCGGTGCGAAACTCCTCCTCCCGCATCCGCAGCAGGTCTACCAGCTTCGGCGCAAGGGTAATTTCCCTCGGAGCAAACGCAGGTTCGCGGGTTGGGGCGGCACGTTCAGGAGCATGGGAACGTGGCTGATTGAATGGGCATACCTCCTGACAGATGTCACAGCCGAAGATGCGGTTGCCCAGCCGCGAGCGATGCTCTTCGGGAATGGAGCCGCGCAGTTCAATCGTCAGGTAGCTGATGCAACGACGTGCATCCAGCACATACGGCGCGACGATGGCGCCCGTCGGGCAGGCGTCGATGCAGCGGGTGCAGGTGCCGCACCCGCCGAAAGCGGGCTGGTCATACTCCAACTCGATGTCCAGCAGAATCTCGCCGACGAGAAAGTATGAGCCGCGTCGTGTGTGGATGAGCATGGTGTTTTTGCCGAACCAGCCCAGTCCCGCCCGCCATGCCAGATCTCGCTCCAGCACGGGACCCGCGTCCACATATATCTTCGCCTGACAGTCGGGGCGCAGCTGGCGGATGAACTCCAGTAGCTGTTGCAGCCGGTGGGTCATGACTTCGTGGTAGTCGTCGCCGAACGCGTAGCGGGCGAAGACGCCGCGCGTGGGGTCATCCGTCACCATCGGCACGGCAGGGGCGTAGTTCAGCCCCACTACCACCGCGCTTTTCGCGCCGGGAAGCACCTGCTGGGGGGCGCAGCGGGCATCCGCCGTACGGTGCAGGTAGTGCATCTCGCCGGCGTAGCCCTGCTGCAGCCAGTGGCGGAAGAAGTCTGCGTGAGCAGGCGTTTCCAGCGGCGCAAAACCCACGAGGTCGAACCCCACTTCATGCGCCTGCTGACGAATAGCATGCGTGATGTCAGCCCGTTCGGACATCCTGCTGGTATTATACACCGAACAGGATGCCGCTGTACCCTAAGCGACCCGTTCGCGCAGCTGCTCTTTCACCAGTTCCAGATTGTGACGGGCGGCGTGGTGGTCGGGCTGTAGGGCAAGCGCCTGCTGGAAAGCCATCATTGCCGCCTCGTACGCGCCCATCTGGAAATAGGCGTTGCCCAGCACGAAAAAGCCCCGCGCGTTGTGCGGGTCGCGCTGTAAACCTGCTGTGTAGGTTTCCACTGCCGCCTCATACGCGCCTAGTTGGTAGAGCACGTCCCCGGCGTTGAAGAAGGCGTTGGCGTCCTCTGGGTTCAGCTCGATGGCGCGGGTGAAGCAGGACAGTGCACCTTCATAATCCCCCTGCGCCAGATGCACCCTGCCCAGGTTCACCCACGCCGGAGCGAACTGCGGCTGCGTGACGGTCAGCTCGGTGTAGTCCGCCTGCGCTTCCTGCCACAGGTTCAGCCTCTCCGCGCAGGTGGCACTGTGCCAGCGCCATTCGGGGTTGTTCTGGAAAGAGCTTGCCAGCCTGCGCCAAATGGCGTAGGCGTCTGCCCATCGCTGCGCCTCCTCATAACGTGTTGCCAGCTCCCGCGCGATTTCGGGGTTCTTGGGGGCATCCCGATAGGCTCGCTCCAGTTCCTGCAGGGCAGTCTGTTTTTCGCCACGCGTGAACAGCAACTGCGCCAGCAGATACCGTGCCTCGGCGAAGTTTGGATTTTCCGCCAGCGCGCGACGACATTCCGCCTCGCTCTCCTCCAGACGCTCCAATCCGAGATACGCCTGCGCCAGTCCATAATACGCCTTGAAGCCGCTGACGCTGGTATCCCCGCCCACAAAGGTATCGCTGTCGCGTGCGGCGATGGCGCGCTGGAAGGCTTCTGCCGCCTCTGCATATCGGCGCAACGACAGATAAGCGTAACCGTCCGAAAAGTGCAAGCCGGGATGGTCGATGCCTCGTCGAAGCGCACGCTGGTGGGTCTCCAGCACCTGTTCCGGCTTGCCTAGCGCGTACAGAGCGTTCGCCAGCAACACGTATCCGACAACGGCATGGTCGGCATACGGCTCTATTGCATCCACAATGGAGTCCAGCTCGCGGGCGGCGTCCGCGTAACGCCCCGCCACATAGTAGGCGTTGCCCAGGTTAAACCGCTGGAACAGGTCGTTGGGGTTTTTCGCCACCTCTTCGCGCAACATGCGGATGGTGCGCTCGTCTTTGCCCCTTGCGGAGGCGATGTCGTGCCGATAACCGAGATGCCGGATACGCACTCCTTTCAGGAAGGCGATTTCGTAGCCGTTGCGCTGTAGCGAAGG
>JAPWUZ010000079.1 GCA_028275265.1 Armatimonadota bacterium
CGGGAATTGGGACAGGATATGGACATCGCCGTCGTGGACGATGGCGGTAATCTGCTCGCCTTTTGTCGCATGGACAATGCCCGCATCACCAGCATCGATATCGCCATCAACAAAGCATTCACCGCTGCGGGCACAAGGCGAGGCACCCATGAGTACGCCCTGAGCGCTTCGCCACAAGGAGGCCCGGTTTTCGGCATTCACGTCAGCAACCAGGGACGGTTCATGATTTTCGGCGGTGGACTGCCTATTATCGTCGACGGACAGTTAATCGGCGCGGTCGGGGTGAGCTCCGGTACGGTGGAACAAGACCGCATCGTGGCTCAGGCGGGTGTGGATGCGTTTCTGGCAGCACTGGCGGAAGAGAAAGAGGCGACGTCATAAGAGTTATCCTACGGCGAGGCGCGCCCGAAAGTGTTCGATGGTGCGCCTCAGTCCTTCTTCCACGCTCACCTGCGGTTCCCAGCCCAGCAGCTGACGTGCGCGGGTGATATCGGGTCTGCGTCGGCGCGGCTCGTCCGGAGAAAAAAGCGGGCGGAACACGATGTCGCTGGGACTTTGCGCCAGCTGCTTGACCAACTGAGCAACTTCCAACACCGTTCGCTCGTCCGGGTTGCCGATGTTGACCGGCTCATGGTAGTCGGGCAGTTGTGAGAGCCTCCAGATACCCTCTATCAAGTCGGAAACGTAACAGAAGCTGCGGGTCTGCTGCCCGTCGCCGTAAACGGTGAGCGGTTCGCCGCGCAATGCCTGCCCGATGAAATTAGGGACCATCCTGCCGTCATCTAGGCGCATCCGCTCGCCAAAGGTATTGAAAATACGCACAATGCGTGTATCCAGCCCGTGGTGGCGATGGTATGCCATTGTCATCGCTTCTGCAAAGCGTTTGCCCTCATCATACGCCCCTCGTATGCCGACAGGGTTCACATTGCCTGTATAGTCTTCGGTCTGCGGATGTACCAGAGGGTCGCCGTACACTTCCGAGGTAGACGCGAGTACGTATCGCGCGCCTTTCGCCTTCGCCAGCCCCAGCGTCTTGTGGGTGCCCAGTGCGTTCACTTTCAGTATCTGAATAGGCTTGGTAGCGAAGTCCACCGGGCTGGCAGGCGAGGCGAAATGGAACACGATGTCCACAGGGCCATCGATGTACAGATACTCGGTGACGTCCTGTTTGATAAAGCGGAAGCGCTCGTTGCCCGCAAGGTGCACAATGTTTTCGATGCGTCCGGTAATCAGGTTATCCAGCGCAATCACTTCGTAGCCTTCCGCCAGCAACCTGTCTACCAGATGCGACCCCAGAAATCCTGCTCCGCCTGTGACGATTGCACGTGGCATAACCCGTTCCTCGCTCTACTGAGGCTCCAGGACGATAACATCCTTCTCTCTGGTGGTCGGCGTTACCTTCAGCGTTTGCAGCTTGCCCGCGCGCAACACGCCTTCCACCACCGTTTTACCCGGCGCGTGCAGGCGGAAGGAAACGTCCCATTCCTTGGGCCACGCGGGGAACAGCAGAATCCTGTTGCCATCGGTCTGCATCAGCATCGCCTGCAGTGCAATCATGCCTGCGCAGCCGTGGTCCTGGTCGGGTATCCAGTCGTAGTTTGGTCCCCAGAAAGCAGGAAACCGACTGCCGGGATGTTTGGTGGCGAATCGCTGCGCTACCATATTGCGAGCTTCTTCTGCCATTCCCAGCATCGCCGCCCAGATGGGGTCTTGTCGCCAGCCTTCGTTGCCTTTGTAAGGTCGAAGGGCGTAGGTGTTGCGGGCAATCTGAATGTCCGGCTTGCCGACGCCATAAAGACGGTAAGGGAATACACCGTACAGTTCAGGGTCTTCGGAGTTAATGGGCTGCGCCAGAATCTGCTCAGCGGGTAGCAGGAAAGTGTGACCGTTTTCGGTTTTCGTTGGCAACGGCGGTAACTGCCCGAGCAACCTCTGCCACAGGTTGCGCCGACGTGCGCTTTCCTTACCGAGGGGCAGCCGAAGCAGCCCATCCAGCGTCCAGCGCAATCCGGCGATGTCCGGCAGAGGGTTGACCACCTCGGGATATGTCTCCAGCGATTGCGCTGGCTTTAACAGCAACTTGCCATCATCGTTGCGGGGGAAGTGACGTTCGTAGAACGCGATAAAAGCGTCGGCAAGAGGCAGCAGCGTTTCGTGGAGAAAACGCTTATCGCCTGTGTGGAAGAAGTACTCCAGCGCCAGCGTCAGCAGTTCCAGATTGCAGGAGTAATAGTAACGGATGTAGGGGTTATCGATGTGGGAAATCGGCTTGCCTTCGCGGTTCCAGCCGTAGTTACAGCTGGCGTAAGTTCCCCAAGAGGTTATCGTTTCGGGGAAGTAGGCTCCTTCATGCCCAAAGTAGAGACGGGTTCGCTCCTTCGCCAGAGGCAGGGCGTTCGCGTACATTTTGAATAGCGGCTGCATCATCTCGAAATCGCCCGCAGGTATCATACTCCAGTAGGGCAACCTCGTGTTCTGGAACCAGTACTCCCCGCCCCACCGCCGGTAATCCGCATCAAAGTGCTCGTCCGGTTCACGCGAGTCCACCGTAAAAATGGAGCCGTTGAACTTGATGGGGTATGCGCCTCGCCCGGCGCAGGCGTTGATGAATCGCTGGAGTGTATAGCCTTGTGTGACGACGTCAGCCTGCGGCGTGCCGCTCACCACAATCCAGCTCCGCCCTCAGAAGCTCAGCCACCATCGCTGATGTGCAGCGCGCGCCTGGTTGCGGGGAACCGCTTCCGTTTTCGCCGCCTGTGCTTCCAGTTGCTTGACCCATTGCTCTGCCGTGTCGGTCTGCGCAGTCAGCAGGTGTATCGCAATCGAGAACCGCTTTGCGGGCATGGCACTGCGCAGGGTGCGTGTATCCTCTCCGACCAGTCCTTTGCCGCGCATCATCCCGCCGAAGGTACGATGCAGTAGCGGGTCCGGAATCTTCCCGATAAGGCTCTCCAGCCCCTGATGGCGCAGGTTTTGCTCGAAAATGGACGATGGGTTGCGGTGGAACCAGACAACGCGGTCACGGTGCTCTTCTATGACGGTGTCGGCGTGTTCCACGACGGGAAAAGGTGCGTCCATCAGTCCATATGCGCTGAAAAGCTCGCGTCCCTCCAACCTGCGGTCGGAATTGCGCCAGATTTCCAGCTGGGCGCGAACGTGCACGGGCTGCGGGCTGTCGACATCCACCCATACCACAGGGCGATAGGCGTCCACCCATACACGCAGGGTGGTGGGTTTGTCGGGGGTACCGCCCTGAACCAGCACCTCGCCCTGCAGGAGCCGAAGTTCCTGACGAAAGAACCTGCCTCCGTTCAGCAGGGAAGGGGAGAGAGACACGCGTACCGTGCCCAGCTTGAGCAGGCGGTTCACCTCGCTCCATGCATCGGTCTTGCTGAGGTAAAACACCAGGTCGCCGTTTGGTTCCACCCAAACGTTCACGCCGATGTCGCCGTTGCCCAGCGGCATGGAGCCGGAGCTGTCGGCAGAAGGGGTATCCCATACCACGTTGCATTTCTGCAGATAAGCCAGTGCCTCATCAGATAGAGCAGGCATATTGTCCCCCTGAGTGTACGCGCTGAGCAGCAATCCAAACAATGCGAAAACCGGAATGCCTGATTTCACCCTGCACAGTGTCCTCCTGCCCTTCCTTTATGCAAACAGAGGGCGAGCGCGCCCCGCTCGCCCTCCGGTCAGACTGTGGACTGCGGATTACAGACTGCCGGTCGTCATGTTGCCCCAGGTCAGCTGCGTCCAGCGGAAGAACTTGGCGTGCCCATCCACGAAGCTCACGTTCTCGCCGCCGGCATGGCGGGGCAGCCGGTCCAGCGTGCCCTGACCGAACTCCTGAATCCAGGAGTCGGCGGTGCGGCAGCAGCTCCATATCTTGCAGCAGCCTTCGGTGGCGAATGCGGTGCGTGCCGCAATCCAGTTAAAGTTGTTGGCATCCGGCCGCTCCCAGACCCAGATGTCCACCAGCTGAGCCGAGCTGTCGAAGAACATCGCCCAGTTCGCAGGGGTGGGAATACCGCCGAGCTTGTTGGACGGGAAGCCACCTGCCAGAGTCTCGTTCAAACCGTACGAGACGGAGCGCGGGTTGCAGGACTCCCAGAAGTTGCAGGGCTGACCGGTCCTGGGGTTGATAGGCGCAAAACGGTCGTTGCGTCCGCCGTCGTCACTGCAGCTTGCCCATGCATCGTTCCACTGCAACGGGTCGTCCTGGCACTGGTATACACCGTCGTTTTTCACGTAAGGGTAGATTGCCATCGTCCAGAACGCGGCGGAATCGCGAGGAAGACCGTTGTTCTCTCCGTTGCAGAAGAATCCCCAGTTCCAGCCGGGGAACTTCTCATCGTAGTCCTGCAGGTACTGCAACATGCCCAGCGTCAGCTGCTTCATGTTCGACAGACAGGCAGTCTTGCGGGCAGTTGCCCTTGCCTGTGCGAACACAGGGAAGAGAATGGCTGCCAGTATCGCGATAATCGCGATGACGACCAGCAGCTCGATCAGGGTGAATGCCTTGCGTTTCATGGATACCCTCCTCTTTGCTTAAGATTGTTTTAGAGTTTTGCCTCAGCGCGGGGCTGGGGCAGTTGGCGCAGGTGCGCCTCCGGGTGCCCCTGGTGCCGGTATCTGTCCCGGACCGGGCGCCTTATTGCCGAACATTTGTTCCATCTGCCTCTTCTGTTCCTCTGTCATGCCTTTGCGCCCGGGACTACCCGTGTATCGCCAGATGGCAAACGCCGCAATGGCAACTACCACGATGATAATCACCCAGGCGACCACCGGCGATATCTGCTGCTGTTTCCAACTGGACACCGAGAGTGTTACCCCCTTTCCGTCCTTTTCGGGTGTGTCTACCCTGCCTATATATTACCACACCTTCCGCAAATCTGTCAATACCTTTTGCGCCCGTAAATCACACACATTTTCGCCATAGCCCCTGCCAATCCCTCGTTCAGGTGTTCTGACGGACACCGCCACTGCCAGTTACCCTCCTCGCGACCGGGCTGGTTCATCCTCGCCTCGCTGCCCAGCCCCAGCCAATCCTGCAACGGAATAATGGCTATCCGTGCCACCGAAGCGTAAGCCAGGCGGATCATCTCCCAGTGGATACTGATATCCTCGCGTCCGATATAATCGAACACACGCCGTTTCTCCTCGTGGCTTAAGCCGGCAAACCAGCCGATGAGGGTGTCGTTATCGTGTGTGCCGGTGTACACAACGGTGTCCGGCTCGTAGTTATAGGGCAGGTAGGGGTTGTCGGGGTTTCCGTCGAAAGCGAATTGCAGTACCCGCATGCCCGGAAAGCCCAGCCCCTTGCGCAGGCGCACCACATCCGGCGTGATAATGCCGAGGTCCTCCGCAACGATGGGCAGTTCGCCCAGCTCCATCTTCAGTGTGCCAAACAGTTCCTTGCCGGGCACCTTCACCCACTTTCCCTTCACCGCCGTAGGCTCGGAGGCGGGTACCTGCCAGTACGCTGCAAAGCCGCGAAAGTGGTCTACCCGCACCATATCCACCATCTGCAACACGGCGCGAAACCGCTCGACCCACCAGCGATAGCCCTGCGTCTTGAGTACATCCCATCGGTATACGGGGTTGCCCCATCGTTGCCCCGTCGGGCTGAAGTAGTCTGGTGGCACACCCGCGACAAAGGTGGGGTTGCCGCGACTGTCCAGGTGAAACATCTGCGGATGCGACCAAACGTCTGCGCTATCGTGCGCTACGAAGATAGGCATATCGCCCATGATGCGGATACCACGCTCGTTCGCGTAGCGCTTCACGTCCAGCCACTGATGACGGAAGCGGTGTTGCAGAAAAACGTGGAACTGTATCGCATCCTGCAGCTCGTGACGCGCCTTTTGCAGCGCATCCGGAAGGCGCAGGGCGAACTCTTCCTCCCATTCCGTCCACGCCCTGCCCTCAAACGCTTCTTTCAGCGCCATGAACAGCGCGAAGTCCTCCAGCCAGTGCGCCTGCTCCCTGCGAAAGGTGTCCAGCTGGTGGCTCTCTGCGCTGGTGGCTTGCGATTTCCATCGCTCATACGCCCGACGCAGCAACGCCATTTTGTGCGGGATGACCGCGCCGTAATCGACCCTGTCCTCTGGAAGCAAGGGATAATCGGCGAAGTCGGTATCAGCCAGTAAGCCTTCCTCGTGCAGCCGCTGCAGGCTGATGAGCAGGGGATTTCCCGCGAAAGCGGAAAAGGCGGCGTATGGCGAGTCGGCGAAGCCTGTCGGTGCGAGTGGTAACACCTGCCAGATGCTTTGCCCCGCCCGCGCCAGCCAGTCCACAAATCGATACGCTCCGCTGCCCAGCTCGCCGATGCCAAACGGACCGGGCAACGACGTAGGATGCAACAGCACCCCAGCCATCCGTGCATGTTCTTGCTTCATGTCAGATTACTTCCCGTCCGCTCCGTAGAATCCTGCGCCGTGTGCTATAATAGAGGCGAGGCGACGGCAGCCATGAGCGAACCGGAGTGGCAGCCATATATCGAAACGTTGCGCCAGCGTCGTCGCGAAGCAGAGATGCAGCGGCAGGCGCGCTATCAACGTGCGTGGCAGCTGGCTCGGGAAGCGGCGGAACTGTTACGTCGCGACTATGGGGCGACGCGCGTGGTGGTGTTTGGCTCCCTGCTGCGCCCCAGTATGTTTGACGACCGTTCCGATGTGGACATCGCCGCATGGGGCATTGCACCGCAGGATACCTTGCGGGCAATGAGCGCAGTGGCTTATTTAGACAAGGAGATCGAGGTCAACCTTGTAGATGTCAGCACGTGTCAGCCGGGCATCCTGCACATCATTGAGCAGGAGGGTATAGACCTATGAGCCACGATGACTACCGTGTACTTGCCGCTCGCATCCGCGCGGAACTGCAGGATATCGAGCGGGTCGTCGACAGGGCGGAGCGCGCCCGGTTGCTGATGCTGCAGCACCCCGCTGAAGACATCTATAGCGACGCCGCCGCACACAATCTGCACGATTTTTATAGCGCGCTAGAACGACTGTTTCTGCAGATTGCCAGGCTCGTTGACCGTTCAGCTCCAGAAGGAGAGCGATGGCATCGTGAATTGCTGGAACAGATGGGGTTGTCTGTGCCGTCCGTGCGACCGTCAGTGCTGGACGAACGCACCGTCACCGATCTGGATGAGTATCTACGCTTTCGCCACGTGGTGCGCAACGTTTATGCCTTCCATCTGGACCCACAGCGGGTGATGCAATTGGTCGAGCAGATGCGCCCTCTGTTCGAGCGGGTGCGCTTGCAGCTGCACCAGTTCGCACAAATGCTGGAGCAGTGGAGCCAGGAGGCGCAACGTGAATGACTTCCACACGCCTGACTGGGTGAAACACGCCGTCTTTTACCAGATTTTTCCCGACCGTTTCGCCAACGGCGACCCCACCAACGACCCCGCCAATGTGCAGCCCTGGGGCACACCGCCGACGCCCCACAACTTCATGGGGGGAGACCTTCAGGGGATTCTGCAGAAACTGGGCTACCTGCAGGAGCTGGGCATCACCGCTATCTACCTGAACCCTATCTTTCAAGCCACTTCCAACCATCGCTACAACACCTACGATTACTTCCGCATTGACCCCAAGCTGGGCACGATGGAGGATTTCCAGAGTCTGGTACAGGAGATGCACCGGCGGGGGATGAGACTGATTCTGGATGGCGTGTTCAATCACTGCGGGCGCGGCTTTTACGCCTTTCATGACGTGGTGGAGAACGGCAAGCACTCGCCGTACGTCGGCTGGTTTCACATCAAGAGGTTCCCCATCTTCCCTTACGATGGGCGCAAGAAGGCGAACTACGAAAGCTGGTGGGGCATCCGTTCGCTGCCCAAGTTCAACACCGACAACCCGCAGGTGAGGCAGTTCCTGCTGAGTGTGGCGCGCTACTGGATCGAGCAGGGCGCGGACGGCTGGCGGCTGGACGTACCGAACGAGATCGATGACGATACCTTCTGGCGTGAGTTCCGACAGGTGGTGAAATCGGCGAACCCCGACGCCTACATCGTGGGCGAAATCTGGAAAGACGCCAAACGCTGGCTGCAAGGCGACCAGTTCGATTCGGTGATGAACTATCCCCTGCGCGACCTGTGCGTGGAGTTTCTGGCCAAAGGCACGATGGATGCACCGGCTTTCGCCACGAAGCTCACCCGCCTGTTCCGACGATACCCCTCAGAGGCGACTTATGCCCTGCTCAACCTGCTGGGCAGTCATGATACCGCACGTTGGCTCACCGTGTGCGGCGATGACGTGCGTCGCGCCATGCTGGGTTATACGTTGCTGTTTACGCTTCCGGGCGCGCCCTGCATCTACTACGGCGATGAAATCGGCATGACGGGAGAAGCGGATCCCCATTGCCGTGCCTGCTTTGAGTGGGACAGGCGCAAGTGGAACCGCAGGCTGTATCAGCACGTCCGCGCCCTTATCGCTTTGCGCAAATCCAGCACCGCGTGGCGCACCGGCGCGTTGGAAGTGCTGTGTGCGGAGGCGAACGTGCTGGCATACGCCCGTTGGGACGCCGCCGACGCCTTCGTCGTGATTATCAACAACAGCCAACGCCGATGGGAGGGTGTTATCCCGTTGCGCAAGCGCAGTCTGCCGCCAGTTGCTGCACTGCAAGACGTCCAAAACGGTGAAACTGTAATCCCGCGCGGGCGGGTCGTTCGCATGAGTGTATCGCCCTACTCGCACCGTGTGTTGCAGGCGAAACAAGGCTGTGGTTGATAAGATGATAAACCCAACCACGAAGTCACGAAGGGTCAGCAAGGTGAAATCTTGGTGTGCTTGGTGTTCTTGGTGTCTTGGTGGTTCAATTCAGAGGAAAACCACGAAGGTACGAAGTCACGAAGGGTCAGCAAGGTGAAATCTTGGTGTGCTTGGTGTTCTTAGTGTCTTGGTGGTTCATGAGGTAACAAATTAAGCTGTCTGCACTCACGGGAGACAACACCATGAAAGAGCTGGCTATGATGTGCATGTTGACCATTACCGCCACTGCTGTGCACAGCGAACCGTTTACCATCGCGGAACGGAGCAAGCCGCGCTGTGTCATCGCGACTGCCCAGCAACAGGAACATGCCGGGTTGGCGAAGGAACTCGCCGGGTGGCTGCAGAAGGTGGTGGGTGCAGAGAGGTTTCCCATACAGACCCTTCCCACCACACAACCCACCATCGTGCTGGCAACCGCCGAACAGTTTCCCGACGTCGCACAACGCGAGCGGCTGGCGGAACTGGGGCCCGAAGGCTATCTCATCCGCAGCGAGGCGAAACGGCTATGGCTACTGGCAAACACCACACTGGGCTTACAGCACGCCGTGTATCGCCTACTGGACGAAGCGGGCTGTCGCTGGTTCTTTGCCGACCCCGCGTGGTGGGTCATCCCCCGCAAACCCACACTGCGCGTGAACCTGAACCTGCGCGAGAAACCCGCTTTCAAAGACCGCGTCATCTGGTATAACTGGGGTGCGAACACCCCCACGCTTGCCCAAAACTACCAGACGTGGTTCAAAGCCAACCGTCAGGGGGGACACTTTCCCGTCAGAGCCGGACATGCCTACGAGGCGTACATACCTTACAGCGAGTTTGAACGGCATCCCGAGTGGTTCGCGCTGGTAAATGGAAAGCGGCAGCCCACGCAGCTGTGTGTGAGCAACCCC
>JAPWUZ010000068.1 GCA_028275265.1 Armatimonadota bacterium
ACATCGGTTGCAAGGGAGGCGAGAAATACCCCCGTCAGTCCGCCAATCACGAACAGACCGATGAACCCCATGGCGTACAGCATGGGCGCACGCAGTTCGATGTGCCCCTTGTACATGGTGGCCGTCCAGTTGAACACCTTCACCGCAGACGGTACCGCCACGAAGAAGCTCAACAGCGAGAAGACCATGCCTGCGTATACCGACTGGATGGTGGTAAACATGTGGTGTCCCCACACGAGGAATCCCACCACGGCGATAGCCACGCTGGAAAAGGCGACGAAGTGATAGCCGAACACCCGCTTGCGCGAGAAGCAGGAAACCAGCTCGCTGATGACCCCCATCGCAGGCAGAATCATGATGTATACCGCCGGGTGCGAGTAGAACCAGAACAGATGCTGGAACAGGATGGGGTCGCCGCCGAGCGCGGGGTCGAAGATGCCCAGTTTGAACACCCGCTCGATGGCCACAAGCAGCAACGTAATCGCCACCACGGGCGTTCCCAGCACGATAATCACGCTGGTGGCGTAGTGCGCCCAGATGAACAGCGGCAGACGGAACCACGTGAGCCCCGGCGCACGCATCTTGTGGATGGTAATGATGAAGTTAATCCCTGTGGCGATGGACGAGAATCCCGCGATGAACAGTCCGACCAGCGTCAATGTAACCTGCGAGGTGCTGAAGGTGCTGCTGTAGGGTGGGTAAAACGTCCAGCCAGTATCCACGCCACCCGTCACCATCGCCCACAGAGCGATGAAGCCCCCTAGCATGTAGAGGTACCAGCTGGCGAGGTTCAGGCGTGGGAAAGCCAGGTCTCGCGCCCCTATCATCAGCGGTACCAGAAAGTTTCCCAACACCGCCGGTATGGAGGGGATGAGGAAGAAGAAAATCATCACCACACCGTGCATGGTGAAGACACGGTTGTAGTTTTCGGAGGTCATCAGGTCGCCCTGCGGGGTGAGCAGCTCCAGCCGGATGAGGGCAGCCAGCAGACCGCCGATAAAGAAGAAGAAGGTAATCGACACCAGATACAGTATGGCGATGCGCTTGTGGTCGGTGGTCAACAACCACGAAAGCACCGTACTGCCTGCGTTAAGATAGTTTTTTCCGCCTACTTCCATCTCGCGCGGTTGGGTAATAGTCATACTCATGGCTTCACCTCCGCCACCTGCTTCTCGGTCTTTTGCAATGACTTGATATATGCCACCAGCTGGAGCAACCGTTCCTCACTGAGCAGCCCCTCGTAGCTCGGCATAATCGGTTCGTATCCGTCCACCACCTTTGCCGTCGGACGGAGTATCGATTCGCGGATGTACGCCTCATCGGCGACAACGGTGGTTCCGTCGCGCAATTTGACTTTCTTACCGAACAGCCCGTAGTGGGTGGGACCGCGCTGGTCGTCTTTCAGCCCGTGACAGGCATTGCAGCGCAGCTGGTTGTAGAGCTTCTCACCCGCCTGCACCAGTGAGGCGGTGGCGACACCAGCCACAGTACCCGTTCCACTGGCGGTTTCGCCGACGCGCATCTCTCCGCCGCTTGCCAGCCAGCGTTCGTATTCCGCCGGTTCCAGCACATACACTGTGCCCACCATACGCGAATGCTGGGTACCGCAGTACTCTGCACAGAACAGGTGGTATTTGCCCGGCTTGGTGGGAGTGAACCACACCGTGCTGTACTTGCCCGGCAGGACGTCGCGCTTGATGCGGAACGCCGGTATGTAGAAGCTGTGAATCACGTCCTGAGAGATCATCGTCAGCTTCACCGGACGCCCTGCGGGGATATGCAGCTGGTTGTTCTCACGGATGCCGCTGGGATGCTGTATATGCCACATCCACTGTTTGCCGATAACGAAAATCTCCAGTGCGTTCTCGGGCGCCGGGCCATAGACCTCGCCATACAGGCGCGATGCCCACACGAAGGTAAACAACCCCAGACTAAGCGGTATCAGCGACCAACCAATCTCGAGGCGCAGGTCTGTATCCTTCGCGCCCGCGCGGCTGGCGTTAGAGCCTTTGCGGTAGCGCAAGGCGAAGAATATCACCAGCACTGCAATGAGTAGGGTGAAGAACACCGTTACCGTTGCCAGAAACAGGAATAACACGTCCACGCGCTGGGCGAACTCGCTGGCGCGCTCCGGCAGCAACTGGATGCCACTCATGCCTGCGACACCCCCTTTCTGGTGCGAGCCATCCGCTCGCGGTAGAACATCGTGCCGATGAAGCCACCCAGAATAAGCAGCGTCACCAAACCTCCCAGCTGGATCAGGCGAACCACCAGAAGGCCGTACTTACCCGTTGTGGGGTCGTACTGGTAACAGAACAGGATGACCTTCTCTACCAGTGAACCCACTTTGCCCTGCGACGCATCCATGATGCCTAAGCGCAGGTCGCGAGGCGAGTACTCGATGCCGTAGAAGTAGCGCGAAATCTTGCCCGAAGGCGTTAACAGCATGATGCCCGCTGCGTGCGCATATTGCTTCGTCTTCGGGTCATACACGTATCGGAAGCCGACGGCATCAGCCAGCGCACGGATGTTTTTCTCATCGCCCGTCAACCAGTGCCAGCCCTTAGCGGCATCCATGCGCCCGTACTCCTTCAGGAAGTTCGCCTTCTTCGCCGCCGCCAGCTCGGGCGTTTCGCTTGGACTGATGCTCACGGTCACAATCTCGAACTGGTCGCCCGGTGTGTAGTTAATCACGCGCAGGCTCTTCAGTAAGCCCTGCAGCACCAGTCCACACAGCGACGGGCATTCGTAATACACCAGCGTCAGCAGTACCGGCTTCTTGCCGAAGTACTGCCTGAGAGTCACCTTCTGCCCGGTTTCATCACGAAAGGTCAGGTCCAGTGGGACCTGCTCGTTCAGCTTCTGCTCGATGCTGACGTCGCGAGTCAGGCTCACGTTGGTATCCTTTTCGGGTTCGCGTTGCTGCCAGAACTGTGCACCGGCAACGCTGCCCAAAACCATCCATATCGCCACCATACAGGCTATTCTTCTCATCGTTTCGTCTCCTGAGTTGCGGGTGCAGGTTGCCATTGAGGCAAGCCGCGTTGCGCCACCATCTCCATCGCCCGCTCCACCGGAATGCGCACGATACCACGCCGCTCATCGACCCAGCCGTACGTCGAGACCTTTCTCTGCTCCTGTTCCCGGAATCTCTGCATATCGACCGCCGGGTTGGCCTGAAGCACCGGACCAGGAGGCAGTCTTTTCTGAACCTCCGCCGCCGTCTCGCGACGCGCCCGTGCGCTTTGCGGTGCCAGGAGCGGGTAGACGAAAAAGAGCACTACCATCATCAGCACGGTGAAGACAATGATGCCCACGATGAACAGCATCGCAAAGCGAAAGCCCACATCCTGTTTTTCGTAGCCGCCACCGTGTCCGTTCTTCTTAGGCAACGGTTGATGCGCTGCGCTCATACAGCCAAGCCTCCTGTAAACGCGAGTCGTGGCGTGGTAACAGCGGTGCGGAACAGACCTGATGTGCGAACCACGCCAGCCACAAGCCTCCAATGCCTGCCAGCAATGTCATGTCCAGCCAGTGCACGCTGAGGGTTTCTCTGCCAAATGCCGGAACGATAATCCAGAACAGGTCTACCAGGCGCATCACCAGGATGAACACCATCACCCGCAACAACAGGTTCGCGTATCGCTTCACCCTGCTGGACAGCAAGATGAGAAACGGCAGGAAGAAGTGCAGCACCGTTAGCGCGCCGCTGAGATACTGCCAGCCGCCCTGATTGCGCTTGATGTAGTACACAATCTCGTCTGGCAGGTTTGCCGACCAGATGATGATGTATTGCGAGATGGACGTATACGCCCACAGGATGACAAACGCGAAGGTCAGATTACCCAGATCGCGTGTCAGTTTGGGGTTGACCACATCCGCGAAGGGTTTGTGTCGCGCCGCCAGCAGAAGCACGGTGGTGCTGAACGCCAATGCGCTCAGTCCCTGTCCCACGATGAACCATGCCCCATAGATACTGGAGTACCACCTGGGCTCCAGCGACATCACCCAGTCAATCATGGCGAAGCTGACGGTCAGCACGAAAAGCACCAGACCGGGCGCGCTGAGGTTCATACGCTTCTGCGCGAGCGCGGGGTCTTCTGTCTCGTCCTGCTTGAGGGAGAGTTGCCTGAGTATCCGCGCCAGCAGGATCCATACCGCGAAGTAGACCGCCGCCCGCGCCAGAAAGAACGGTACATTCAGGTAGCCCGATTTGTGCTGGATGTATTTATCCGACTGCACTACTTCCGGGTTTGCCCAGGGGTACAGGTCAGCAATACCTGCTGCTATCGGTAGGAAAAGCAGCAGCATCAGTGGAAGAGTTGCTGCGCCAGCTTCCAGGAAACGCAGCAAGGGTAACCCCCACGAGCCGCGCACCGTGTGGTGAAGCAGCGTCAAACCGAATAGCCCCAGCGTCAGGCACATCCACACCATGTAGGCGTAGAGATAGGACTGGAAGAACTGCGTTCTGCCAGCCAGGGCGAAGCCCGCTGCGCTTGCGAGCAGGGCGATGATGCCCACTGCAAGTGCCCTTTGGCGCAACGCTGCGAATCGTGCGATTGTCTCCTGAACAGGGTTCATGCTCACTTCTCCATACCCTGAGTGCTTTGTTCTTCTTCCTGAAGCCGACGCAGGTCTTCAGGCGTCAGTTCGTTCACCCGCGTGTACTGGCTCTGTTGTAAGACGCGGATGTATGCCGCAATTGCCCAGCGGTCCTCAGGCGCGATACGGGATGCGTAACTGTACATCACCCCGAAGCCATTGGTAATCACGTCGTAGAAATGTCCCACCGGCATCGCACGCAGGCGGTCGGTGTGGTAGGAGGCGGGTTGTCGGCGCAGGGCAAGCCCTCGCTGTGCAATCATGCCCTGTCCATCGCCCGACTTGCCGTGACAGGGCGAACAGAAGACGTTATATTGCTGCTGCCCACGCTTCAGAAGTTCCAGTGTAACAGGCATGGGCAACTTGGAGACAGGCTGGTTGTTCTGCTTACCTGTGTAAAATGCCTCATCCTGCCGCAGGTTACCCACCGCGACCGTGTTCATAACCGGAGTGCGGTCGGTT
The DNA here is from genome assembly GCA_028275265.1 of Armatimonadota bacterium. Lineage (GTDB taxonomy): Bacteria > Armatimonadota > HRBIN16 > HRBIN16 > HRBIN16 > HRBIN16. The sequence goes on from JAPWUZ010000068.1 coordinate 5,065, forward strand.
TTGCCGTCTGCAAAAAAACTGTTTTCCGATTGCGCCTTCAGCTTGGGCTGATGCCACATATCGGTGTGGCAGCCTGCCAGCGCCATCAACAGGGCAGCCCCCGCGGTTACCGCCGCCATTTTCCGCAGTCTACAGATAGAACTGCTCATCGGTTACTCTTCCACCTCCGACACCATACGCGCTCCTGTTCCCTCCAGAAAGTGGCGCGTGTTTGCACGGTCAAATAGCGGGTCCGACGCCTCGATACACAGGAAAAACCTGTCCTGCGACGCTCGCTCGAAGCGCGGTGCATTGAAAACAGGGTGATACGGTTGGGGCAATCCGTTCAGCGCAAGCATCCCGATAAACGCCCCGAACGCCGCGAAAAGCACCGTCGTCTCAAAGGTCACCGGGATGAAGGCGGGCCAGCTCAGGAAGGGGCGTCCCCCCACGTTCAGCGGGTAGTCTACCACCGAAATGTAGTATTGTAGCGCAAACCCCGCTATCGCGCCGATGACGCCTGCGAAGAACGTGACCCAGGGCACTTTATGGTCTTCAAAGCCAATGGCTTCCGCCAGACCGTGCACAGGGAAGGGGGAGTAGGCGTCCATGTGCGTATAACCCGCTTCCCTCGCGCGTTTTGCGGCGCGGAGCAGTTCTTCGGGCGTCTCGTATTCCGCGATGATGCCGTGCAGGGGAACGCTCATGAGCTCACCTCCGTCGTGGCAACGGGTGTCGCCGGAGCACCGGCGGGTGCTTGCCGATGCCTGTCGGTCTGATGCAACAGGTCGCGCATCTCAAAGATGGAAATCATCGGCACGAAACGTACGAACAGGAACATCATGAAGGTGAAGAAACCAATGGTTCCCGCGTAGAGCATCACATCCCAGATGGTGGGATAGTACATGCCCCACGAGGAAGGCAGGAAGTCGCGATGCAGGCTGGTGACCACGATGACGAACCGCTCCAGCCACATCCCCACGTTGACTATCAGCGAGATGACGAACAGCAAAGCCACGTTCTGTCGCACCTTCGGCGACCACAGTACCTGCGGGATGAGACCGTTGCACACCAGCAGCGCCCAGAAGAACGGAGCATAGGGACCGAAGAACCGGTTCTTCACCAGGAAGGTTTCCATGCTATGACCACTGTATAGCGCGGTAAATATCTCCATGATGTAGCCGTAGAACACAATTAGCCCCGTCGCGAGCATAATCTTCGCCATCCAGTCCAGATGCTTCATGGTCAACACGTCCTGCATCTTGTACCACGCGCGTATCGGGATGACCAGCGTCAGCACCATCGCGAAGCCCGAGTAGATGGCTCCTGCCACGAAATAGGGCGGGAAGATGGTGGTATGCCAGCCGGGTAGCAACGACACCGCAAAGTCGAGGCTCACGATACTGTGCACCGACACCACCAGCGGCGTGGACAGCCCTGCCAGCAGCAGATACGCCGATTCATACCGATGCCAGTGCTTGGCGGAGTTGCGCCAACCCATTGCCAGCACGCCGTAGATAATCTGAGAAATCCGCTTCTTGGCGCGGTCGCGCAGGGTGGCGAAGTCGGGAATAAGCCCTGTGAACCAGAACAGCAAAGAGACCGTAAAGTAGGTGGTCACCGCGAACACGTCCCAGATGAGCGGGCTGCGGAACTGCGGCCATGCTCCCGTCCAGTTGGGGATGGGCAACAGCCAGTAAGCCACCCACGGACGTCCCACGTGCAGCAAGGGGAACATTCCCGCGCACATGACGGCGAAGATGGTCATGGCTTCCGCGAAGCGGTTGATGGAGGTTCGCCACTGCTGGCGCAGGAGCAAGAGAATGGCCGAAATCAGCGTGCCCGCGTGACCGATACCAATCCACCACACGAAGTTGATGATGGCAAAACCCCACCCGACGGGCTGGTTGATGCCCCAGATGCCCACGCCGCGCAGCAGCAGCCACGCGATAGCGGTGATGAGCATGAACACGCCTGCCGCCGCGATGGCGGTGACGATATACCAGGCGATAGGATGCCGATAACCCATCGCCACGGAAGCGATTTTATGGGTAATGCTCTCGTAAGTATGCTTCCCCTCAATCAGCGCACCGGTTTCTCGCTGTGCCACCTCTTGCATCCTTTAATCTCCTTCCAGCTCTGGATTGGGATTGCGCACCTTCGCCAGATAGGTCGTGCGCGGTCTGGTGTTCAGCTCTTCGAGCAGACCGTAGTGGTGCGGTTGTGCCTTCGCCAGAGCGACCAGACTGTGTTCATCGCTCATGTCGCCGAACACGATAGCGTGCGTCGGGCAAGCCGCCTGGCAGGCGGTAACCACCTCACCGTCCTGCACTCTACGTCCCAGCTTCTTCGCCTCGATACGCGCCGCATTGATGCGTTGCACGCAGTAGGTGCATTTCTCCATCACGCCTCGCCCGCGAACGGTCACGTCGGGATTGTTCAGCAGTTGCAGCACCGGCTCTTTCGGGTCGTTATACTTCAGGAAATTAAACCGACGCACCTTATAGGGGCAGTTGTTGGAACAGTATCGCGTGCCCACGCAGCGGTTGTAGACCATCTGGTTCAAGCCTTCGTGGCTGTGGTTCGTTGCGCCGACCGGACAGACAGGCTCACAAGGCGCGTTTTCGCAGTGCATACAGGGCACCGGCTGGTGATAGGTGCGCGGGTTATCCAGTCCACCCTCATAGTAGCGGTCCACGCGTATCCAATGCATCTCCCGTCCGCGCGCCACCTGCTCTTTGCCTACGATGGGGATGTTGTTCTCCGCCTGGCAAGCCACCACGCAGGCGTTGCAACCGATGCACAGGCTGGTGTCGATGACCATAGCCCATTTGTGCCCTTCCCATTCGTGCTCGGGGTAGAGGGACGGCTGCTCGTGCTCGCTGTGTTTCTGCACGAAGTGTTCGGGGTCACGCAGGAACTGCTGCAACGTACCCTCTGGTACGAGGTCGCGCCCCTCCATACTATGGTGCTGCTGGGTGCTTGCCAACGGGTAGCGTTCACCCGTCTTCGCCAGCGTCACCCCCGAAGCACTCCACAGCGCGTCGGAGTATCGCAGGGCATAAGCGTTATATCCCAGGTCGGTGCCCACCTTACCCGCTCGCTGTCTTCCGTACCCAAGGAACACGGTAATGCAGTCGTCGGGTTGACCCGGCATAATCCAGATAGGCGCACGCACCTTCGCACCACGATAACGTATCTCTACCGTGTCCACCATGTTGGCAAGTCCGCCGGTGTCCATGCTCAGACCCAGTCGCTGTGCAGTAGCCGGGCTGATGTACACCGCGTTGTCCCAGGTAAGCAGGCTCAGCGGCTTGGGCAGCTCCTGGAGCCAGCCGTTATTAGCGAAACGACCGTCCCAAATGTTTGGGTCGGGCAGGATGACCATCTCCAGCCCCTCTGGAGCAGGAGACACCTTCTGCACCGCCTCCAGCACCGATTGCAGGCGGCACTTCACCGGCTTGACGGGCAGGGCAGAGCCAGCTACCACCCCGTCGTGCAGCCATTTCCGCCATGCCGTATCGAACTGTTTGCTTTGCTGCCGCCCCTGCCAGTACGCGCGCACAATATCGTAACCGCTTCGTTGTCGCCCCAGCATGGCATCGACGATTTCGTAGCTGGAGCGGGACGGGTAGAGAGGCTCGATCAGTGGCTGGATGATGGACACGGTTCCGTCGTACGCCCGGGCGTCGCCCCACGTCTCCAGATAGTGCGATTCGGGCACATGCCACTCGCAAAGGGCGGAAGTTTCGTCCTCGTACATGCTAAGGTGAACCGTGAACGCGCCACGCTGCGTGGTCTCTTTCAGCAGGCGTGCGAATTCGAGGTCGGCGGGCGCGTTATAGGCGGGGTTGCCTCCGAGTATCACTAGCGCTTCCACCGCACCCGAAGCCATTTCCTGCGCCAGGCGGCGAATATCTTCGGTTTGCGAGACGGGTTTCGCCTGCACGGGCGCGGTGTATACAACGGTCTGCCCAATGTTACCCAGCGCATCGTTGATGGCGTGAACCAGAGCGTGCACCGCTGGAGGCTGGGTTTCGCCCACAGCCACCACACATCGCCCCCGATGAGCCTGCAGGTCTCGCGCAACCACGTCCACCCACCGCTGTGCCTGTTCGGGCAGGGACGGGGCAGAGACGGGTAGCCCAATCGCCTTAGCCAGAGCCAGCGCGAACGCCGATACCTGCGAAGGGCGCAACGGCAAACGATGGTCGGCAACGGAACCCGTCACGGTGGGGGTGCTTTCCACCACGTAGAGGCGGTTCATCGTGCGGGTATCGCGGCGTACCCTGCGCCGTGTGGAGTAATCGTGTGCATAGCGCACACTGGCAGCGTCGCCGTGCAGAAAGTTGGCGTCCAGCGACAGTATCACGTCGGCGCGGTCGAAGCGGTAGATTGGCTGCAGCGGCTCGCCGAAGGCGATGCGCGTTCCTTCCAGCGAATGGTCCTGGTTCACCGGTTCATATTGATACCAGCGGGCTTGCGGGTACTTGCGCAGCAGCTCCTCCAGCAAAGCCGCCAGGGTGGGCGAGGTGACCGTTTCGGTAAGGATACGCAAACCTGCGCCACGCACCGCCGCCTGCTTTGCCATCGCCGCGGCAAGAGCGGTGTTGAAGTCTTGCCAGGATGCCAGACGGTTCTGCTGGACGGGGCTTTGCGAACGATCCGGGTCATAAAGGGTCAGGATGGATGCCTGAGTGAAAGCGTCGGTCGCTCCGAGATGCTCGGGCGTTCCGTCGGGGTGGATGCGGGCAGGCTGTGTTAAAGGCAGTATCCCTTGGCTGCCCGGGCTGGCGGGGTGTCGGGCATTCCCCTCGATTTTGGTGGGGCGTCCTTCATGGCTTTCCACCAGTATCCCTCGCGCGAAGCCTCCCAGCGTGAAGGCAGACGCATAGTATAAAGGCTTGCCGGGGATAACCTCTTCGGGCTGCTGAACCTGCGGAACGATTTTACGCTGGGGTAGCGGGCGACAGGAAGTCAACCCCGCGAGCGCGAGCGATGCCCCCATTAGCTTCAGGAACTGCCGACGATGCAGAAAGGCACCTAACGGCGAAGATTGCAGGGGAAACTCCTTTTCCAGTATCTGCCGGAAGTCCTCGCTGTCGGCTACCTCCTCGAGGCTTCGCCAGTAGTTGCGCCCGCGCGCCTCTGCCAGACGCCTGCGTATCTCCTCCAGATTCAGCGGTTGATGATTTTTCTTCTCCATCCTTCCAGTGACCCCATCTTTAGCGGTGGCATATCCAGCAGTCGGTGAGTTGCCCCTTCTGAATGCCGTACTCCT
>JAPWUZ010000069.1 GCA_028275265.1 Armatimonadota bacterium
GCCCAGGATGAAGGTGGGTACGCGGAGCTGATGCGCGGTGATGACCACCCGTGCGAACTCTTCGAGGTCGGTTGCCCTGTAGAAAAGGTCGGCGGGACCGCCCACGCGCAAGGTAGTATAGTTCTTCAGAGGTTCATTCAACCGCAGGTGAGAGGGAACGGGAACCGCCTGCATCAGGCGATGCAGAGCCTCAGATAGCGGCGTTTGCTGTTGTGGTGTGGTCACAAGTTTCGTCTGCCACCGAAGGAGTAAAATGGCGGAGAGGGCGGGATTCGAACCCGCGACCCAGCTCTTCGCCGGGTACCCGCTTTCGAGGCGGGCGCACTAGGCCACTATGCGACCTCTCCGCCGTTAAATATACAGCATTTTCGGCGAGGAATCAAGGCGGTCGGGGAGGCGACCTGCCCCATTGTAGCCGCAGGCTTTAGGCTGTGCTGCAGGGCAGCGGATTAGAGCCGTTCCCAAATGCGCTGGCACAACGGCAGGAAATCGCACTCCTCACAGTGCGGGATATGTTTGGGTTCCAGGTACTCGAAGTCGCGAGAGACGATTTCTTCTCCCAGAAGGCGGATGTCTTCGCGAAACTCCGCGAGTTCCTCGTCGGTGAGGCTGGCGCTGGCAAACGCACCCGTCTGCAAGGCAACGATCGTGGCGATGATCCGACGGTCGGGGTAGAGCTGCTTCAGCAGCAGCTGGTAACAGCACATCGCGAGGTCATCATGCACCTCTTCTGGGGTGACGTCGGTGCGCCAGCTTTTGTAGTCGATAATCTCCAGTGTGCCGTCGGGGTGTTCGTCCACGCGGTCCACGCGTCCCACCAGCGCGAACCTGCCCATGTCCATGCGCAACAGTCGCTCCTGCATCAGCAGGCGAGGGCGCTGTTCAGGGGGTGTTTGCTGCAGACTCTCCTGTGCACGCGCGTGATACTGCTGGAGCAATGCGGCGGCTACCTTCTGGAACTGTTGCTCTTCGTGCGGCGACTCGTAACCTGCCGCCACCCATTGCTGCTGCATCACCTGTTGCAGCTGCTCGACCGTTACCGCTTCCACTCCGCCCGAAGCGTGCAGGTGTTGCAGCACCGCGTGCATGGTGGTGCCAAAGGAGTACTCGCGCTTCGCCCGGATATAGAACTTGCCGCGTGGGTTGAGGTAGGTGTGATAATACTTCACCTCGCACAGCAGGTAGGTTCGGATACGACTGGGACTGAGTACCGGCTTGCGTGCCATCGTTACACCGCCATGACGGTCGCGACCACATCTTTCAGTGTACCGCGTTCATGCAGAGAATGCACCGCCCTGTCCACGGCGCGCGTGGCTCCAGTCAGCAACACCGTTTTGCTGTCTCCGCTTTCGGAGATAATCTCCGTATGCACCTCTCTGGGCAGTTCGGCTATCTTCTCGTCGGGGGTCACGCGGACGATGGCGATGCTGCGAAGCTCACGGGCGGTATACGGATACGCTTCTACCTGCACCACCTGTTGGAGGCGGGCAAGGGTGCGCAGGAGTGTCTCCTTTTTGCGTTCAGTAGCGTGGAAGCTGAGCACAATCGTGCTGGGTGCCTCCAGCAAGCCCGCTGCGCTGCTACCCAGCGTGGTATCCACCGAAACGCCGCGGCTGGAAAATACCGAGGCGATTGCGGTAAGCGCACCCGGCTTATCGTGAACCTTGATTACAAACACCCAGCGCTCATTCGCCATGTTTCATCCACTCCCGTAGCTTGCGCTGTACCTGGCTCGCTGCCTGAGTTAGCAGCCGCGCCTCATCTTCCCACAACTGCAGGGGTACCACCTGTGACCAGCCGTTGTTGCCCACCACGATGGGCGCGCCGATGGTGGTGTGGATGCCGTAAAACTCGCCGTCCAGCCGCACCTGTCCCGCCACCACAATCTCGCGTCCATCCATCAGCGTGCGCACCAGGTCCACCGTGACATTGGCAGTTGCGACGGCCGTTTTCGCTCCCGATAGATGGGTCAGGTATGGCTTCAGCACTACTCGCAGGTCGGGCGGGAGGCGGTCGACATGCTCAAACGCCTCGCGAATCAGCCCCTGCTGCAGGTAAGCCAGCGTCTGGATTTTTGCCTGCTGCACTTCGGAGGGGAAATCGGTCAGGTTGCGCTTACCACGCAATCGCGCCGTAATGGACAGCATCTCCTCCATATCCATGCCGTAGATGCGCAGGCTACTCCACAGGGGAACCATCTGTTCGCCGTGTTCGCCCACTACAAACGCATGCACCATCTGGCGGCGCACGCCCACGTCGGCGGCGATCTCGCGCCGGAAGCGTAGCGAGTCCGAGTATGCCCCGATGCCAATCACCCGATGCCTGCCCAGATAACGGCTGAATATTTCCACGCCCAGTTCCACGGGATTGGTCACCACGATGACGACCTCATGCCCGTGACCGTACTTCTCGATGGCGCGGGCGTAAATGTGAAAAACGGGCAGGTTCGCCGTCGCCAGCGTGTCGCGGGAGGGCGCACTGGTGACATCCGTGGGAACAGCCTGCCCCGCCGCCATTACAATGATGTCGCCCACCACCTCTTCGGGATGTAACGCGACGTCTATTTCGGGGGCGATTTCGGCGTAGGCGTCTGACAGGTCGCTGCGCAAGCCATATAGCGTGCTTTCGCTTTTACCGCCGCGCCTGCCCACCAGCTGTAATCGCTCCGTAGGCGACAACATTCGCTCCGCTATCAGCTGGATAGCGATTTCGCGCCCACAGTCACCGCTTGCTCCGATAATCGATACGTCCATGTCTATAGTTCCCAGATAATGTCCTGCACGCCTTCGGCGGCGTTGACCGCTCGCGCCATCACAAACAGCAGGTCACCTAGGCGATTGAGATAGGTGAGGATGTGCGGATTGCCCGGCTCCACGTGAAACAGGCTGACCACTCGCCGCTCTGCCCGACGGCAAACGGTGCGTGCCACGTGCAACGCCGCCGAGGCGACCGTGCCCCCGGGCAGGATGAAATGATGCAGAGGTTCCAGAGCGTCTTCGATCTCGTCAATATAGTGTTCCAGTTGCTGAACCTGTTGTTCCGAAATGGGTTTGATTACCGGCTTCTTGCCTACCGGAACTGCCAGCTCCGCGCCGATGACGAACAGGTCGCTCTGCACCTGTTGCAGTATCTGGCGGAACCGCTCCTGCGATTGAAGATGCGCGATAGCCAGCCCCAGGTGTGCGTTCAGCTCGTCGACGCTCCCATACGCCTCCACACGGGGCGAGTCCTTGCTCACCCGTTGCGCGCCCAGTAAGCCGGTGGTACCGTCGTCGCCTGTTCTGGTGTAGATACGCATGTTTCTCCTCGCCGGTAGTTGATGGTACCATTTTGCACCGTCGGGTAGCCGAATGTCAAGCGCGGGTGGGGCATGGAAGCGGGCAAAACGAACAACCTTCGTGGCAGGAATCGTTGTCCTCACACGTCCAACTATCTCTTCGTGGCGAAAAGGAACCGAAGAACACGCAATGCTACCGTCTCCCTTGCGGCGGTTGTACTCATTCTGGTGGTATCCGCGCTGTGGCAGCGATGGATGCCGGCGCGAGGAGACTTCGTCGGCAGGGTGGTGGGCGTGTCTGACGGCGACACGATTGAGGTGATGCGTGCGGGTAGGGCGGTTCGCGTGCGCCTGCAGGGCATCGATTGCCCCGAAAGCCATCAGCCGTATGGCACGCGGGCGAAACAGTTCACCTCCGACCTGGTGTTCGGCAAGACGGTGGCGGTGCAGATACACGGAACCGACCAGTACGGGCGCATCCTGGGCGAGGTCATCCTGCCCGACGGGCGCAGTCTCAACCGTGAACTGGTGCGCAACGGCTATGCGTGGTGGTATCGCCGCTACTCGGATGACCCTGTGTTGCAGCGCCTGGAGGAGGAGGCGCGGCGCGAAAGGCGTGGCTTGTGGCGCGATAAGAACCCGATACCGCCGTGGGAGTTTCGGAGGGAACGGCGTCAGCGTTAGGAGGTGCCCATGCGACCTTCTGTCTGCTTCTGCGTGAAAGCCTGGCGTTGGTGTGACTGTGCCTGTCAAACTCACGCAGGGCTGACCGCTTAACCCCCGCTGACAACCACGAATATCCATCTGCCCGATAGTTGCGGGCTGACCTCGATAATCACGCTGCCGCCCTCGCGGCGGAAGGGTACCTCGCTTCCTTTGCTACCCGGGGTCGCCCCCTCGAGGAACAGCTGAAACTCCCGCGGAAACAGCTTTTCGGAGAGCATCAGCCGTGCGGCGCCATGCACCTGTATTTCCATCACCGCCCCATTGGGAACCTGCCGTTCCCGCGCGACAGGCGCCCATGCCACCAGCGCCAGCGGGTTTTCGCCGATTCGCTCGGCGAAGTGAACGCGCTTGCCGTCAATCTCTATCTGCGTGCAGTCCGAGCCGCAGAACGCAGCCAGTTCTCCCCGCTCGTCGACGCGGAAGCTCACCGTGCCTGAAGCGTTGACGGTCACGCGGTGACCGTTCACGGGGAAGTCTTTCACTTCCACGCGCTCCGAAGGCAGTTCCAGTCGCTGCAGAACCCGTTCATCCTCCTGCCTGTTTCGGGCGAAGCCGCCGCTCCAATCTTCAACGATGTTTCGGGTGTGGGGAGCAATGGCAATCGCGCCGTTCGGGAAGCGGGTAACCAGATACTGCCCTGTGCGCGAAAGGTATTCGGTATTGTCATTCACGCCGGGGAATTTGCCCGTCGGCGGGTAAGCCCCCAGCGTGCTCAGTATCTCGAACCAGTTGCGGGCGTCATACCCCAGGCTGCAGGACTGGTCGTCCCGAGGGCGGTAGCCGAGGAAGGCAGCCATGCCTCCTCCGGCGGTTCGTCTCAACGTGCCTACCACCCGTTCACCAACGGTAGCCACTACCTCCGTGCCTGGCTCTGCCTGCACAGGATAGATGTGGTCTACCAGAAAGTCGGTCAGGATAGTTTGCGGAGTAACGTCCTTCAGCATTCCGGCGAAAGTGACAGCCCGCCCGGGCGCAGCGATGCCTTCGTTTTGTCCGGGGGTATAGCGCACGCCGAATATCTGTTGCCATAGCGGAAGCGCGGGCTCGCCTTCAGCGGTGAGTACCGGCGGAGGTCCCGACCATATCACCCGACCGCCTGCTTCCACCATCTTCTGCATCAGCTCCAGTGTTTTGCGCGAGGGGAAAGGCTCGAACAACGCCACGAGCGTGGTAAAGCGATAATCCCCAATACGGATGGCTCCGCCTTCCAGCTTGCCCTGTTCCAGCAATTTCCACTGCGTGATGTAGTTGGCGTATCCATACTGCGTCATCCAGCTGCCGAACCGCTCTTCCACCGCCACGAGGTCCAGCGGGTACAGCATCAGCACCTCTACCGCGCGGTGTTGCATGCCCTGCACTCGTCCATGGTACCCCCCGGCGGTTCCGTACGCACACTGCAACCACCAGTGCCTCTGGCTGATTTCCTGAGGAGACCCCCAGTGCGCTGCGTAAGAGTAGGGCACCTCGTTGAGGATACCGGTGGAACAACCGAGAGCCAGTCCGTAGTAGTTCCTGTCCAACCAGCCTCCTTCCGAGTGGTCGTTGCCGTTGCCGGTTAAGAAATCACCCCAGCGGAAGTAGTCGTAGCACGCCGATGCCGCCTGGTGTACCGTTACAGACCAGACGAAGTTGGGGGTGTACTCGTACTTGTGGCGGTTCATGTTCTCCTGCCCCACCTGCCAGTAGTCTACGGTGGGGCTTTCCGCCCAGGTGGCGTGCGCCCGTGCCTCCAGCTTGTGCCCCATGCGCTGCTCAGCATACCGTTTGGCGGCAACAAACAGGTCTACCACTCCATCCTGCAGCAAGCGGTAGTATCGGGCGCGAAAGAGCGCGGTCTCACGGATGGCTTCCGGCGTCGAGCCGAAGACATGCATCACCGGCTGGCGTGCGCTCAGGTCGCTCGCGAAATCTTCCTGTGCGTACACAAAGTAAATCAGGTATCGGGCAAAATCACGGTACCGCTCACCGTACAGCTGGGCATAGCGGCGTGCGAGGCTGTCGGTCACGTAACGCATGGCGAACTCACCATGTTCATGGTGATTGAAGTACGCCCAGTCCTGCTGGATGTGCATTTCGTCCGAATAGAGGGCATTGAGCTTCACTCCCGCGTCGGCATACTTGTCTACCAGCGACTTCAAGAATGGCAGCGCCTTGTCGCTGAAATAATCCATCTCCGGCGAGCGGTACACCTGTACCACCAGCACGCGGTTGAGGTCGCCGACATCGGTGCGCCCCTCGCCGTAGACGCGGATACGTTGTGCGGTAAAGTCGCCTGCTCGCGCCTGAACGTTTGGGAACACCTCTACCTTTGCAGTCTCGCTAATCTCCACGATGTCGCTGGGGTCTACCACGCGGTACGGTGTGCCGGGGATGGGGCGTTCGCGAAAGGCAAATACCCGCACGCCGGCATCTTCCAACTCCACCACCCCTTTGTTGTTTGCCCAGCGCTTGTGTCGCCACAGCTGCACGCTGAATGCTCCCGTTTTCGGGTCGCGCAAGCCCTTGCGATACTGCATCCACACACCGCATTCGCCGGTGCGGGCGCGGTAGGCGGGACCCACTTCTAGCGGCGACAGCAGACTGAGCTCCAGTCCCAAACCGTAGCCCTGAGCGAACCGGGCGATACCTGCGATACGCTGCACGTACTCGTCCATATCGGGAGTGTAGCGGCGTGGTCCCGCCTGTCCGGGGCGATACTGGCTGAAGAAGTGGTCAAAGGCGATGATGAGGGTGCGATGCCCCGCCGCTTTTGCCCGTTCACACACCTGGCGCAAGCTTGCCTCATGTTTTTCAAACGTCAGACTGAGGTTCAGCACCCTATCGGGGTCGGAAAGCATTTCCAGTTCCTGGTCGCTGACCAGAATGATGGCAGACTTGCCGATTTCGAATCCGTACGCGCCCGGATAGCTGACCAGCTCGGCGCGGTAGGTGTTTTCAGGGACTTCGTTGTTCATGAGGGTATCCTCCATATTGGCGAGTGCAGGTAAAAGTATCCACAGTATTGCTACTGCCAGATTCACCACCTGCACAAGATGTTCGGCAACGCCTTTTCTCACGGGAGCCTCCCGGTCTGTTAAGCAGTCGATTGTAAAACCAACACCTCCGGATGAGACCTCACCCTCCAACGGGCGATCGGTTCATGAAGAGGTTCCTGATGCCTCAGCACCTATCGCATTGGCTTGACGTTTACCTGTGGAAGCACTTCGCGCAGGTGTTTCGCCCACATCTCGCCCAGCTTCAGCGGCGTGGTTTTGTTCAGAGCCGCATGTTTCTTGTCGACAGTGACGAGCAGATTGTCCTTCACGTATATCGCCGCTTCGCCGCCCGCAATCGGCTTGACCACGATGTCCGAAGGCTGGATATTCGGGTCCTGCAGGATCTTGACCAGCCGCTGCGTAATGGCGTCTGCCCTCTGCTGCGGCGTCATACCGCCTGCGCTGAAGCGGATGCGCAGGATAAGCTCGCCTCCAACAGTGACGTTACCAACAGGCTCTTCCTGCGCCAAGGTGAGGGGAAGCATCGTGAACAGCAACGCCAGTGTCACAGCCAGTGTCTTCTCCATCGCAGTAACCTCCATTCTCCCTGACTTTTACACCATGCCCATGACGTGGTAACCGCTATCCACGTAAAGCACCTCGCCCGTGACGCCCCGTGCCAGGTCGCTCAGCAGGAAAAGGGCAGCGTCGGCCACCTCTTCGGCTTCCGTGTTGCGTCGCAGGGGAGCGACTTCGCGTACCCTTTGCAACATGGTGGTAAACCCTGCAATCGCCCGAGCCGCCAGCGTGTTGATAGGTCCTGCCGAAATCGCGTTCACCCGGATGCCCTTCGGGCCGAGGTCGGAAGCGAGATAGCGCACACTGGCTTCCAGCGCGGCTTTGGCGACGCCCATGACGTTGTAGTTCGGCACCACGCGCTCGCTGCCGAGGTAAGTCAGCGTCAGCACACTGCTTCCTTCTCCCATCAAAGGCTCCAGCGACTTACACAGCGCAACCAGCGAGAAGACGCTCACATCCATCGCGATACGGAACCCCTCGCGCGAGGTGTCCACATACCGCCCCGATAGCTCCTCCTTCTTCGCGAATGCCACACTGTGTACCAGAATATCCAGTTTGCCCCAGCGTGTCTGCAACTCTTGCGCCAGATTCGCCACCTGCACATCGTCGGATACGTCGCACGGCAGGAGCAGCGTTCCCGGCAGGCTTTCCGCCAGCGGGCGCACGTTCTTCTCCAGACGCTCGTTCTGATATGTTAACGCCAGGTTTGCGCCTTCCTGCGCCAACCGCCGTGCGATTGCCCAGGCGATGCTGCGCTCACTGGCAACCCCCAGCACCAGAGCGTTTTTGCCTTCCACCAAACCCGACATGCAATCAGAGACCTCCACTTTCATGAATCCGCGTTTGCTCCTTGTTCGATGAAAGTGGCGGTTATCCCTGCTTGAAAGGAGAATTTCACGCTGCTCGGTCTTCCAGACCGCCGGTGGAGGGGCTGTTTTGATAGCGTTGCGCGGTGTCGCGGACACGTTGCAGAGAGGCCATGTCTGCCCGCAGTGCGGTAATGCGCTCTTCCATCATCTGCTGCAGGTGCTGGTTTATCTGCCACAGGTCTCGGGCAAACGCCAGCACTTCAGGGGGTAGTTGAGAGGGAGGTGTCTGCCACAGCACATCCAGAATTTGCTCCTGTTCCTGAAGCAGCTGCTGCAATGCGTACCAGTCCTGACGACGGATGGCGTCTTCTTGCAGGGCGCAGAGAATCTTCACCCGCTCGCCATACTTCGCCAGCCACTTTTGCCAGGAGGCGTCGTCCTCAGGCTGCATGAGACACCTCCATTCTTTCCTCAGCTGTTTGGGGTGAAGCCTCGCGTACTGCGATTTCCACCTGCGCCCACGCTTCTCGCAGGCTTTGCAGCATCTCACACACCTTCTGCACTTTCTGTACGTCGTCTTGCAGGTTCGCCATCACTAACTGTTCATGCATGAACTGGTACAGCGCCATCAGGTTTTGGGCGATTTCTCCGCCTGCTTCCATATCCAGCGAGCTTGCCAGCTCGGTGATAATCCGCTGGGCGCGCACCAGATAATGGTTCTGTTTCTCGCGGTCTCCTTGCTGCATGGCAGCCTGTCCCTGTTTCAGAAAACGAATCGCTCCGTCATACAACATCACCACCATCTTGGCAGGTGATGCAGTGTCTACCTGCGTACGCTGGTAAACATCGTAAGGGCTTGTCAACGCCATCTTCCACTTCCCTCTTTGTGAAGGTGTCTTATCTTACATTGAGATTGCTCAGCAGGCTGGCTTGTCCGAACAGAGCAGTCAGGTACTGCGCCTGAGAGCGCATCTTGTTCAGGGCGTTCTCCATCGACGTGAACTGTGCCCGCAGGTCGTTCGCCCGGCGTTGCATTGCCTCGTCAAACGCCGAGATGCGCTGCTTGATTTCATCGACCTGCTGCTGGATGGTCTTGGTTTCGTCGGTCAGCGCACCGTTAATGGAGTCGGTAAATCGCTGAATCAACTGGAACACCCGGTCGGCAATGCCACGTGTTACCGTCACCGTACCGATGATGCCCGGGGTTGTGGCGGTTACCCGAATCTGCAAGCCGTCGGTGGTGGCGTTGCCGGTGTTGCCGGTCAGGAACTGACCATCGCCGGTAGCGGCTTCGCCGTTGATGGTACCTGCCACATCCTGCCCACGCACCTCCAGCCGGGTGGTGCCGATGCCGCTGTTGTTATCCGCGGCTTCCTGGTCGCTGACTACGGTGAACGCCGCTTTCGAACCGTACTGCTTGGAGGTAAGCACCAGTCGCCCGTTCTCGTCCTTCGAAGCCACCAGATAGCGCGATAGGGTGGCGTCCGCGTTAATCTGCGCAATGGTGTCGTCGATGGTGTTACCCGCGTTCAGCGTGATAGAGTACTCGGTGTTGTTGAACAACGCGCCTCCAAAGGTCAACCGCTCGGCGACGGTGCTTGCCTGTGTCTGCGCCACCGAAGCCGTAGCCTGCGCTTGCGTGGCAACCTGAGTGATGTTGACCGTAAGAGGCTCGCCGGTGGCTTTGGTTTTGCTGGTAGCGATAACAAAGGTCAGACGTGGATCGCTGGTGCTTCCCATCACCCGGAATAGCCGTTCCACATCGCCGAGACGACTGTTCAGCGCAGCTTCGAGGTCTGACTCCTTCAGCACCAGCTTACCGGAGCCGGTGGGGTCCAGGGTGATGCCCACCTGTGCCAGCATACTCATGTCGGAAGTCGCGCCTGCCACCACATCCGACACGGTTGCCATCAGCTCGGCGGTCAGCGCGTTGACA
>JAPWUZ010000070.1 GCA_028275265.1 Armatimonadota bacterium
GTGGGTGGACGGATAAGGTCGAGAACCGAGCGGATTTTGCCCAGACCCCGGTCCTTATACACGCTGACCGAGGCTGGGGCGATACCGATGCGCTCGGCAATCTGGCGGTCGGTCAGCTGTTCCCAGAAGTAGAGGCACAGCACCTCCCGTTCGCGTGCGCTGAGGCGACGCATCGCCCGCTGCAAAGCGTCCGAACGGCAGATGTCTTCCACGAACCGCTCCGCCTCGGGGTCAGGCTCTTGCTCCAACAGGTTGTGTTCGCAGTCCCCCTCGTTTTCAGGGGCAACAACAAGTAGACTGCATCGCTGGGCGAAGCGCCACTCTCTGCGGTAGTATGTGAGCAGGGCAGACAGCGTGCGGCTCAGGACAAACTGCTCTTCAGCCACGCCCCGGGCAGGGTCGTAGTCCCGTTGCGCCTCCAGCGCGGCGAGGTATGCCACGCTCTGCAGCTCTTCTTTCCATTGCCCGGCATCCCAGTTGCACGGCGGCGTCCATCGGCAAGCCCGGTGCACCGCCTCCAGCACAACGCGATGTAATACTTGCACATCCACCGATTCCGCTCCTTTCATTACGGCAGGCGGGCGGCGTCGGCCGCCCGCCCGGATTCCGCGACCTCACGGACACGCGACGTCATTGTATCCCTTCTCTATCCCACCTCCCTATGGACACGCGGCTTCCCGCAAGCTTACATAGCGGTTGTATTCTTCCGACATAATCACTTTCACATGACCGTCGGCAAAGGCAGTAACATGAGGACGAGGCACCACGCATTCCGCGTGCCAGAAGCAGTTGAACCACATGCGTTCGCTCTCAGGCTGCGGAGACCATCTTCCGTGACACTGCAGCCATTCGCCCAAGTAATCGAGCTGGTAGGAGCTGACAATGTTCGTCTCTTCCTTCGGCTTCAAGTTCGGGCACCACTTGTACATCGTGCCTCCGTAGGGGTCTGCCGGACACAGTAGCAGTTTCGCTACGCCCGGGTGCACCCTCTCCCACATCTGCACCAGTTGCTGACCGGTCACCGGAACCCGATAGTTGGCGTGCATCGGGGGCACCTCGTAGCTGTCGTAATACATTTTCACCGCGGCTACCAGCTGACGCAGGTTGCTCATGCAGGTAGCGCGGTAGGAGTATGTGCGTGCCAGCTGGATCACCCCCAGCACCAGCGCCACCAGCACGGCGATAATCGCCAGCACCACCAGCATCTCCACCAGCGTAAACGCCCTCTCTCGTCGCGAACGCATCTCATCCACCTCCGCATCCTCCGCACCCCTCGGTGCATCCACCGGTGGGACGCCTCACGGCTTTCAGACGCCACTTCGCGTCTACCTCATACACACGGGGCAGTATCACCGCGTTCCACTCTTTGTGCAGGCGACCGTCGGCATCCCACACGACCTGAAACCTGCCCTTCGCGGCTTGCTGGATACTCAGCAGGTCTTCTTTCTTACCAATGCCAACTACCGCCCATTTCGCGCCCGTATCGGATGTTTCCTTCTCCAACCAGCGTAGCAGTCGGAAGGCGCTTACATAAAGCCCCTCTTTTCTGATACAATAACAGCGAGACGAACGCATGGTGGAGGTTGTGTTGATGGCGGAGTGGGAAGCCTGCATCGGCATGGAGGTGCACGCCGAACTGTTGACCGAGAGCAAGATGTTCTGTTCCTGTGCTAACGCTTTTGGGGGCGAGCCGAACACCCGGTGCTGTCCGGTCTGCACGGGCATGCCCGGTTCCCTGCCGGTGATGAATAAAAAGGCGGTGGAGATGGTATTGCGCACCGCGCTGGCGTTGAACTGCGAAATCTCGATGACCTCTGTCTTCCACCGCAAGAACTACTTCTATCCCGACCTGCCCAAGAACTACCAGATTTCGCAATATGGCGACACGCCCATTGGCAAGCGGGGATGGCTGGATGTGCCGGTGGGCGGGCGCATCGTGCGGGTGCATATCCGGCGCGTGCATCTGGAGGAGGACACGGGCAAACTGTTCCACCTGCCCACCGGCGAGAGCGCGGTGGACTACAACCGCAGCGGGGTGCCGCTGATGGAGATTGTGACCGAGTTCCCTCCCGATATGCACAGCGCGGAAGAGGCGCGTGCCTACCTGCAGACGTTGCGCAGTGTGCTGTTGTATCTGGGCGTGTGCGACGGGCGGATGGAGCAGGGTAGCCTGCGCTGCGAACCCAACCTGTCGGTGCGCCCCAAGGGCAGCGACACCTTTGGCGTCAAGACCGAGTTAAAGAACCTGAACTCCTTCCGCGCGGTGCAGCGGGGCATCGAATACGAGATTCAGCGACATATCCGCGTGCTGGAGTCGGGGGGCAAAGTGGTGCAGGAGACGCGCGGCTGGAACGACGAGCGCGGCGAGAGCTTCCCCATGCGCAGTAAAGAGTACGAGCAGGATTACCGCTACTTCCCCGAACCCGACCTCGTGCCGGTGCAGTTCAGCGAGGAGTGGATCGAGCAGGTGCGTGCCTCCCTGCCCGAGCTGCCGCTGGCGAAGCGACAGCGTTTCATGGAGCAGTACGCCCTGCCGGAGTACGACGCCGCCCTGCTGGCAGAAGACCGCGCCACGGCGGACTACTTCGAGGAGGTGGTGCAGCTGGGCGCGGAGCCGAAAGCGGTGGCGAACTGGATGAACGGCGACCTCGCCCGCCTGATGAACGCCTCGGGCATCGAAAACATCCGCGACTGCAGGGTGCAGCCCAAACACCTGCGCGACCTCATCGGGCTGGTGCAGAAGGGAACCATCACGGGCAGCGTCGCCAAGCAGGTGCTGGAGGAGGTATTTCATACAGGGACGGAGCCGTCGCAAGTGGTGCAGGCGAAGGGGTTGACGCAGGTCAGCGACACCGAGCAGCTCGCCGCGTGGGTACAGCAAGCCATCGACGAGAACCCCGACGCCGCCGAGAAGGTGCGCAACGGCAAACTGCAGACGCTGCAGTTCCTCGTGGGTCAGGTGATGAAGCTGAGTCGTGGGCGCGCCAACCCGAACGAGGTGCGCCGCCTCATCGCCGACGCGCTGGGCGTGAAGATCGATGAATAGGGAGAGAGCCCCGGATGATTGCCGACCGCGCGCACTGGCGCCGCTGGGAAGCGGAGTATATCCGCCAAGAGTCGGTAGATGTCGACCGAAACCTGCGCCTCTATGAGGCACTGTACGTGCAGGCGAGACAGATGGGGGTGTTTTCCGCAGCCGACCTGCTGGAAGGCGTCCCGCGTAAAACCCGACTGGCGAGGTGTTTCATGTTTCGCGACCTGCTGGAGAAGATGGCGAAGGCGTTCGAAGCCCGCTCGATCGCCTACATGGTGATTGGCGGACAGGCGGCGTTGCTGTATGGAGAGCCGCGCCTGACCGCTGATGTCGATGTCACTGTTGGGATCGCCCCAGAGGGTCTGCCAGTGGTGCTGGAAGCGGTGCGCGCACTGGGCTGGCAGGTGCTGGTGGAGGATGCTGAAGCCTTTGTGAGGCGCACGATGGTTTTGCCCTGCCGCGAGGAAGCCAGCGGAATACGTATCGACATTGTCTTTTCGCAATCCGCTTATGAGCAGGAGGCGTTGCGGCGCGTGCGTCGCGTGCCGTTTGGCGCGACGGAGGTCTGCTTCGCCTCGCCCGAGTACGTGATTATCCACGAGGTCATCGCCGGTCGTCCGCGCGACATCGAGGATTGCCGACGTATCTGGCTGAAGAACCCCCATCTGGACGAGGGCTACATCCGCCATTGGCTGCAGCAGTTCGAAGACGCGCTGGGCGAGCCGTTCCTGTCCCGCCTCGAGCAGGTAAGGCAGACCGAACGATGAAACCACCGGCTGGGGCGCATTGTCCTCTCCTCACTCGTAAATGACGATGCGCGGGGGCGTCAGCAGCCCGTAAGGCACGAACCGGTACTCGTCCGTCCACTGCTCGCCCGCGGTGAAGCTCTCCGGTCCCACGCCGTACAGCTCGCCCTGCCGGTGGTGCAGCGGACCCAGCAAGTTGCGCGGACTGGTGAACACCTCTACCGTGATTGCGTTTTCACCCTCATGCACCAGGTCGGTGATGTCCACCTCGTACGGATGCCACGCCAGCAACCCCGCGTACTGCCCGTTCACGTGCACGCTGCAAACGGGGGCGTGCGGCTTCTGGCACTCCAGCACGATACGCTGTGACTCGCCGGGCAAATGTATCCGCCACGTGAAGCGCATGGAACCGCAGTAGAACGGATACCCCTGCGGGCACCAGTCTTCTAGCCCGATCGACGGCGGCTCCTCATCCAACACGAACTGCCTGTTGTCCTTCGTCGGGAATACCCCGAAGTCCCCCAGTATCATGATGGGTTCCAACGTCAGTCCCTCCACGAAATGGAGATGCTGCTCGATGACGTTCACACCCGCGCGAATGGTACCGGAGATGTCCAGCTTTCGGAAGCCGATGTCCAGCCACCAGCCCCTGTCCGTGTTGTCTATCTTCACGCCGTTGACCACGAAGCGGCTGTACTCCGGCTTTTCTACCACCAGCGTGACCGGCGTCTTCGGCTGGATGTGGCTCTCGAAGGTGTAGGTCAGCACCACATCGCAGGTTTTGGGGGGCGACTGGCGTTCCCGCTCGCGCTTCCATAGGGAAACCCCGCTGTTGTGCAGGTCGGGGTCGATGCCCAGATGCTCCGCGAGGCGCAGGTGCAGTTTCCACATGGGCAACCGTTCGGTTGGCGGCTGCCCGGGCAGGGCAAGCGTTGCGTAGTCCAGCAGCAGGGCGTTCGGCTCGGTGCGTTCCACACGGTAGTTGCCGTCGAGGTCTATTTGCATGGCGGGATGCTTTCTTCGTTCGTAGGTGGAGCCTGCCTGTCCATCCAGCATCAGCAGGTACGACTGTGCCGCGCCAAACGGCAGACTGCCCCGTTTCATCCCTTCGGGGGTTTTATCCGTCGGCAGGGTGAGGATTTCCCCCGTTTCCGCCTTCCACTGGCTCAGGTGTCCATCGCCGTTCACCTGCACGACAAGCTCGCCCTGATCGTCGTTCAGCGCACGGTTCACCAGGAACACCACCAACGCGCCGTCATCGCCGCGCACCAGGCGTGCGTACACCGAACGGCAGATGTTGCCGTTGGGGTAGGTGACGCGCACCGTTGGGGGGAGAAGGGCATCCACCGTCTCCTGTAGCGCGGCGAAGTCTTCGGGAAGACGCACTACGTTCGGGTGCTTCCACAGCGCGGCGAGCTGCTCGTCGGCGGGAACGCCCTCTATCTGCGAAGCCACTTCACCCACCGTGACGACCCGCCCGCCCGCATCCAGCCACTCGCGCAACAGTTGCACGGTAGAATGCGCCAGAGTCAGCGCAGGCGGTATCACTATCAGGCGATAGCGTACCTGCCCAATGCGCAGGTACTCGCCCTCCACGCGAGCGTGCTTCTGCATGATGATCTCGTCGCCGAAGTCGTGGTCATCCTGCATCTCGTTGAGCCAGGTGCTCACGCGCATGCACGCCTCGCCGTAGCGGGCGCACTGTTGCTGGTCGTCCGGGCGGAAGGTTGCCCATCCCGAGCCGATGGTATGCAGTACCAGCAGTTCGCTGCACGGCGTGCCCGATTGCAGCATCAGCGTCACCCGCGCCATGTAGTCGGAGAGGTAGCGGTAGTGTTTCCACCAGGGTTGCTGGTAGAAGATAGAAGGCGGGAAATCACGCTTGCGTCCGCCCCACATCGAGTAGAGTGCAAGGTGCTGGTTCATATAGGTGACACCCTGCACGAACAGGTTATCGGCAATCCATTTCTGCTCGGCAAAGGAGATATTCCAGCCCGAACAGCCGTAGGTTTCACACAGCACGCGCCGCCTGCCCATCTGCCGCGCCACGCTGGAAACCTGCCTTGCCAGCAGCGCGTCCGGCAGCCGCCTGCCCAGATGGTCGATACCCGGAGACTGCATGTACTCGTAGAGGGGCATGGCTGCGCCGATGGCGGAAATCTGTTCCTGAAACGTGTCTTCCAGCAGGTAATGCCCCGTGAGGTGGATGCCGTGCGCCTCGCACCAGTCGTACAGCTGCTTGCCAAAGCTCTGCACGAACATCTGCGTCACAAGGCGATAGAAACGGTAGCGATGTGCAGTGGCGTCGGGAGTGTCAAAGAACAGTGCGGGCAGAGCTTCGGCAAGGGGATAGCCGTACGCCGCTTCAAATGCCTCCGGCAGTCGTTCGGTGTAGGGAAGCTTGTCAGGCTGGAAGAACTTGCCGAAGTGCGGCTCGTCTGTGAAGATTCCGGGCACCGCTTTGCCGAACTCCTCGCCCACCTCGCGGGCGTAAGCATCGTAGGTGTGTTTCAAAAAAGCCGCCACCGCCTCGGGATTGAGGGTGTCCAGATAGGTGCCGCCGTTGTACCAGGGGCTGGGTGGGTCATACCGCCACACGAAGCGCACAACCTCTCGTCCGGGTGGCACCCTTTCCCCTGTGCGAAGGGGCTGGAAGTCGCGCAGGTGCCCGTCCTGAGATACACAGGAATAGACTGCCAGCGTGTTTGCCTGTTCGGAACGCGCACCCTCGCCCTGCAACCAGGTGATATGCTTGGCGCGAAAGGAAGGGTGCATGGCGGGCACGTCGCCCCCCGCAAAGCCGGAGGGCCAGCGGTCCTCGTCGTACAGCCACGCCAGCATTCCCCGCTCTTTGGCGGCGTTGACGCAGGTGCGGATGTGTGCCATCCACTCTTTCGACATGTATTCGGTCAGCAGTCCGGTGCGGGAGTGCATGAAAAAGCCTCCCATCCCCGCCTGCATCATGCTGTCAATCTGGCGCAGCAGCTCGGCGTCTTCCAGCCGGTCGTTCCACGACCAGAACGGCGCGCCACGGTATTCCATGCCCGGATTGCGGAACGATTTTCTCAAGCCCATCGGCCCGTTACCTCACCCAAACGTTGCTGTTATCTGCCTGCCACCCAGCGGATAGCCTGCCAGACCAGCCGGCGATAGCTGGGGTTCTCGTAAGCGTAATGGTCATGCCCCAGCTGGATATAGACCACACGCGACCTGCCGTACGCATGCGCCCATGCAATGACCCGATTGCTGGTTGGTTCGTCGGTGGTGAGCAGCGGTCTGACCTTCGGCAGCACTTCGAAGTTGCCGTAGGTTTCGTCGCGGATGTCGAAATCGGCTATCCCTCTGGTCACAGGGTGTTTACTGTCGACCACATGCACCTTAAATTGTACATCATGTTGAAAGGTGGATGGCGGTCGCTCGGTGCCGTTTTGCTTCCATTTTTCCATGTGCCACTTCCCGCCGATGATGTGGCGGTACTCATCCCATGTCTGGTAACTGGCGAGGCTGTGGTGCAGCGCGACCAGTCCCTTGCCCGCCTTCAGTAGCTGCACGAACGCCTCTTTGCTCTCCTCGCTGATGGGTTGCCACATGTCGTAAAGCACAATAACGTCGTACTGCTTACCGGCTTCTGGCGTCAGCCTCGCATGCGCCTGGGGATGCTGTACCTCTTCGTATGTTATCCCCTCGAAGCTCCGGAACATCTCGAAGAAAGGTTCGCGTTCGAAATCGTGTCCACCGGTGACGATAAGCACGCGGATCGGCTTCGTTCGCATTGTTTGCGCTCCTCCCTCGTTGCTGATGAAAAGGCAAAGCAGTAGCCACGCGCTTAGCAAAGTCCTGCTCATGGTAAGCCACCTCCTTGCGCCTGCTACGGCGAATAGTAGTTCCATACTGCCTTCGTGCGCCGATACACCGGGTTCGTCCACAGGCGAGGGCGGTTCGGGTTGGGATTCGGCGCGGTGTTCTGGTAGATGTGCAGCTCATTGCCTGCCAGCACAATCAGCTCCTCGCGCCAGTCGCCCGCCACGTCCGCCACATACAGCCGGTCGGCGTGCTCGGGGAAGCGGGCGATGAAACGCCCCGTCATGGCATCGATTACTGCCACATCTCCCGACTCATGCCGCTCCTTCGCGGCGAGATGTTGCCTGCCCGTGCCGTCCCAATGGATGGCGTGAATCACCTCGATACCCTTCTCTGTCCAGTCGGCAGGAGCGACCTTGCTCAGCTCATAGTCCGCAATCACCTTGCCGTCGGCATCCAGCACCCAGGGTTTCTGGTGGGTATCGTAACGGCTGCGACACCAGATTTGCAGTCCTTTGCGCATGGGGTCAAAACGCCCGATGGCGGCGTTCTGCGGCTCCTGTCGCTTGTGGTCTACCGCCCAGATTAGCCCCTCTGCGTTGAACAGGAACACCCGATTCGCACCCTCTTCCAGCGCGACGACCTCCATACCCTTGCGGTCGGGCTGTACGTCGGCGATGAAAACGCTGTCGATGTGCCCGCGCAGGTCGTTGAGGCGGAAGAGCTCCTTACCGTCCGGCGCGAGGATGCATCCGCTGAGGATTTCATCTCTGCCGTCGCCGTTGATGTCTGCCACGCGCAGCCCGTTATGTGCGCAGGCAAGGAAGTTATCCACCTGCCAGAGCGGTTGCACCTCGCCTTTGCGGAGCGATTCCAGCGCGAACGCCGCCACATACCTGCCCATGCGGTAGCCTTTGGCGTTGGTAGCTTGCAGCACGAGGTCGCGGTCGCCCTTGCCGCGCAGGTTCGCGAGTGCCAGATGTTCCCACCGTTCCGCGCCCTCAGGCACAGGTATTTTCACCATCCAGAGGGTCTCACCGGTGCCTCCGGCGACCACGTGCAGGGTGCTGTTGTTGTCCAGAAAGAGCACCTCGGTGCGTTTGTCGCCGTCGATATCGCCTGCCTGCACGCCGGCGCCATGATGCCCGGGCAACCCTTCCGACTCGGCAGAGCCTCCCACGCGTACGTCGACTTTCAGCACCCAGAGCTTCTGACCGTCCCAGCGGTAAGCCGCGACGTGTCCGGGCACGGTAACCAGATAGTCCATGCGCCCGTCGGCGTTCAGGTCGGCAACAATCAGCCCACCTGCGCTGTCCTGTGGCGCAGGAATCTCTATCTTGATGACGAAAGGATTGCTCGGGTAATTCGGGATGCTGCGACCTTGCATGAAACCACCCCCTGAAAAAGGGTTTCGTGAACATTGGTCACATTATCCTGCGTGAGCGAAGGAGAGCCATCGATGCAAACGGTCACCTATACGCAAATCCCCGGACTGCCGGAGCCGAAGCGGGGCAAAGTACGCGACATCTACGATCTGGGCGACAATCTGCTCATCGTGGCAACCGACCGCATCTCCGCCTTCGACGTGGTACTGCCCAACGGCATTCCCGACAAAGGACGCGTGTTGACCCAGCTGTCGCTGTACTGGTTCGATCGCACGCGACACCTGGTGCCCAACCACCTCATTAGCGCGGAGAGTGATGCCATCGCGGAGGCGGTTGCCGCGGCGGGCGGGCAGGTAGACGCACACGTTCGCGAGATGCTGGACGGTCGTTCCATGCTGGTGGTGAAGGCGAAACCCTATCCCATCGAGTGTGTGGTGCGTGGGTATCTAGCAGGCTCGCTGTGGAAGGAGTATGTGCGAGCAGGCGGCAGGGAGAAGCCGGTGACACTGCACGGCATCGCTTTGCCGGCGGGCTTGCGCGAGAGCGACCGGCTGGAAGAACCCATCTTCACCCCAGCCACCAAAGCCGAGGTTGGGCATGATGAGAATATCAGTCTGGAGCAGGCGGTACAGATTGTCGGTGAAGTGGCGCGGGAGCTGGCTCGGTTGAGCGTGCAAATCTACCGCTTCGCACGGGACGAGGCGGCGCAGAAGGGCATCATTATCGCCGATACCAAGTTCGAGTTCGGCGAGAAGGATGGGCGGATTCTGCTGATTGACGAGGTGCTCACGCCAGACTCCTCGCGCTTCTGGGCGGTGGATGATTACGCGCCCGGACGCGCGCAACCCAGCTTCGACAAGCAGTATGTGCGCGACTGGCTGGAGAGTACCGGCTGGGACAAGACGCCTCCCGCGCCCGAGCTGCCCCCGGACGTGGTACAGAAGACCTCCGAGAAGTATCGCGAGGCGTATCGGCGGATTACAGGGAGGGAGCTGTAAAGCGGATAGTGTTGAAAACCTCACCCCCATCCCCTCTCCTGCGAGGAGAGGGGCGTTTCGTTCTCCCCCCATACGAATCAAGCTAAGGGATGACAAAGGGGAAGCACCTCTGGCATAATGAGACCATACCCAACTCGTGCCAGGAGGAGCTTCCCCTGAGCACTTTACCACAAGTGGCTCGATGTATGCAAACCGTCTTGACCGACGAAGCCGATGCCGCCGGGCGCCGCAGCGGCTTTATCCAACGACAAGTCAAACTGACAGGCGGCACTTTTGCCCAAACGCTGGTGTTCGGCTGGCTCTCCAACCCCG